>CAZHWG010000448.1:0-1504 GCA_964535925.1 uncultured Sphingorhabdus sp. | reverse complement strand
GTCTGGGCCTTGATCGTGATCCCGCGCTCTTTTTCTATATCCATGTTATCGAGCACTTGCTCGGACATTTCGCGCGCGCTGAGGCCGCCGGTCTGCTGGATCAGCCGGTCGGCGAGCGTCGACTTGCCATGGTCGATATGCGCGATGATCGCGAAGTTGCGGATGTGTGAGAGGTCTGTCATCGCCCGCGCGCCTAGCACCGGCGCTCTTCCCCGCCAAGCGCCGAGCGCGGCCTAACCGATGACGTTCGAAACGTTGTAGCGCTGCGCTTCTTCCTGCGTCAGGCAGCGGCGCGTCTCGCGATTGCCGACGGCGCGGGTGGCGTACATGACCTCGGTCAGCAGATCGCGCGAGACACCCATGCGGATGAGAAAGTCGTTATCCTCGGTCGCGAGCTGCGCGCTCGATTGCTCGATATCGCCGATCAGCGCGATCGTGCTCTCGGTGCCCGCGGCGACCTCCTGGCGGATCGCGTCGCGATTGCCGGTATGGGTGAACATGTGGACGATGAAGAGCCCGCCCGGTTCGACGATACGCAGTTGCCCGCCCATGAAGACGAAGTTGCAGGCGCTGAAACAGGCCCAGCCCGCGGGGATGCGCGTGATCAGCCCGGGATAGTTGCTGCGGATCATCCGCCCCGCTTCGTTGCCGGCAAGCGCGTCGCCGCCCGGCGAGCGGAACCAGATTTCGGAGATATCGGGATCGCCCTCGAGCGCCGCCTGGAGCCGCTGCGGCAGTCCCGAATCGATCGCGCCCTCGGCGAGCAGAACGCGCGCGCCGCCGCGGTCGACAGGTGTCAGGATCATCGTACGGTTGGCCGACCAGTCGGGCGTGGTCGGGCAGGTCGGGTTGGCGGCATCGGAACTCTGCGACGGCGCCGCCGATACGCTGAGCATGGCCGCAATTGCAGCTACAAAGGGCTTGAGCGAACGCATCGGCGCTAGGCCACCAAGGTAAAGCGCGAAGCGCCCGGCGCGCGGCACATCCTCTTGGCGACGGTTGTTTCTTCGCCGCCGACGATAATCACATCGTTGACGTCCATGCAGGTCGCGCCATTGGCTTCGGTATTGCGGGCGACCACCGTCGAACTGCCCGAAACGTCGGCGCGAGTTTCGCTCGTCCAGCTCGCGGTCGAGCCGACCTCGCCACTACGCGTTGCTTCGACGGTCGCCTCGGCAGCCTTTTCCTGTTCATCGGGATCGAGCCGGCAAGCGATTTCGGTCGCCAGCACGTCCGAAAATGTCGCAACCGGCAAAAATGTCGGAATGCCGATAGCGCTCGCGGCGCCCCCGAGCACGCCGCTCAGCACCGAACGGCCCGCCGAGCGGCCCGCGGTGTTGCAATTGTTCGTGCTCTCGCTCTGCGATGCCGAACGCCTGCCCAAGAGACCGCCGAACTGCATGGCGGCGGCCTGTTCGGCGGCGAGGAAACACAACAGGGTGGCGGCGGCGATTTTGCCATTATGCATTTGGGTAATCATACTGCCCTCCTCGCGACCCGAGGC
>CAZHWG010000447.1:0-1514 GCA_964535925.1 uncultured Sphingorhabdus sp. | reverse complement strand
GGCAAGACGAGCGACTGGACCGCCGACCGGCGGGAATTCATCGGCCGTAACGGCACGCTGGCAAACCCGGCGGCGCTTGCCGGCAAGGCGCCGCTGTCGAACAAGGTCGGCGCGGGTCTCGATCCGTGCGCGGCGCTGAGAACATTCGTCGATCTGCCCCCGGGAGGCACGGTAGAACTCGTGTTCTTCCTCGGGCAAACCACGACGGTCGGCAAGGCCAGGCGGTTGATCGCCCGCTACCGCAAAGCCGACCTCGACGCGGTGCTTGAGGGTGTTCGCGCCGCTTGGGATGACATTCTCGGCACCGTCCAGGTCACGACACCCGACCGCGCCATGGATATCATGCTGAACGGGTGGCTGCTCTACCAGTCGCTGGCCTGCCGCATCTGGGCGCGATCGGCGTTTTATCAGGCTAGCGGCGCCTTCGGCTTCAGAGACCAGATCCAGGATGTGATGTCGCTGCTGATCGCGCGCCCGCAAATCGCCCGCGAGCATCTGTTGCGCGCGGCGGCGCGCCAGTTCGTCGAAGGCGACCTCCAGCATTGGTGGTTGCCGCATTCGGGCGAGGGCGTGCGCACGCACATTTCCGATGACCGCGCCTGGCTCGGTTATGCCGTCGCCCACTATATCGACGTTACCGGCGATACCGCAATTCTCGATGAGACGATCCCCTTCCTGAGCGGACCTGAACTGAAGGCCGACGAGCACGACAATTTCTTCCTGCCGGGTCTTTCAGACGAATCCGCCAGCCTGTTCGAGCATTGCGCGCGCGCGCTGGACCACTCGCTTGCAACTGGCCGTCATGGCCTGCCGTTGATGGGAACGGGTGACTGGAACGACGGCATGAACCGGGTCGGTGAGGGGGGAAAAGGCGAAAGCGTGTGGCTCGGCTGGCTGCTTAACGTGGCGCTGAAGGCATTCGCGGCCATTTCCGAAGCGCGCGGCGACGTCGAGCATGCGGCGCGATGGCAGGAGCATGCCGGGAAGCTCGCATCCGCCATCGAGCGCAAAGCCTGGGATGGCGACTGGTATCGGCGTGCCTGGTTCGACGATGGCTCTCCGCTCGGCTCGGCGGCGAACGACGAATGCCGGATCGATTCAATCGCCCAGTCCTGGGCGGTAATCTCGGGCGCTGCGGATCCGGATCGCGCCGTGCGCGCGATGGCTTCAGTCGAAGCGCAACTGATCAACACCGAGGACCGATTGGCGCTGCTGTTCGCCCCGCCCTTCGACAAGACAGATATGGAGCCCGGATACATCAAGGGCTATCCGCCGGGGGTCCGCGAGAATGGCGGCCAGTACAGCCATGCCGCTATGTGGTCGATCATCGCGTTCACCAAGCTGGGCGAAGGCGACAAGGCCGCGGCGCTGTTCTCGCTGCTCAATCCGATCAACCATGCCCGAACGCCCGCCGAGGTCGAACGCTATAAGGTAGAGCCCTATGTGGTCGCCGCCGACGTCTATTCGATGCCGCCGCATGTGGGGCGCGGCGGCTGGACCTGGTACACGGGATC
>CAZHWG010000446.1:0-1517 GCA_964535925.1 uncultured Sphingorhabdus sp. | reverse complement strand
AGATGTCCGGATCAGCACCAACGTGCGCCTCTTCGAGGGAGAACGCGCGCTTGGAACACGCGTGTCGGCGGCGGTGCGCGGCGACGTTCTGGACCGCGGGCAGATCTGGCTCGACAGTGCCTTCGTGGTCAACGACTGGTATATTTCAGCCTATCAACCGCTGATCGACAGCTTTGGTCACCGGGTCGGCATGCTCTATGTCGGCTTTCTGCAAGCCCCGTTCGATGCCGCCAAGCGCAACGCCTATCTCATGATCCTCGCCGCCTTTCTGGTGGTGTTGATGCTGACCGTGCCCCTCTTCTTGCGCCTGGCGCGGACGATCTTTGCCCCGCTCGAGCGGATGACACGGACGATGGCACGGGTCGAGGGCGGCGATCTTGCGGCGCGCATCGGCCCGGTTCCGTCCCGCGACGAGATCGGCACCGTCGCGGCCCATCTCGACAGCCTGCTCGATCAGGTGCAGGAACGCGACCGCGCGCTACGGGTCTGGAACGAGGATCTGAACGCCCGCGTCGAGGCCCGCACCGCCGAACTGCGCGAGGCCAATGCGCGGCTGGAAAGCACCTATCAGCAACTTGTCATGGCCGAAAAGCTGGCCTCGATCGGCGAGATCACCGCCGGTGTCGCGCATGAGATCAACAACCCCGCGGCGGTGATCCAGGGAAATCTGGACGTGATCCGGCAGGTGCTCGGGCCTGCGGCAGAGCCGGTGCGTACCGAGCTGGGGCTGATCGACCGTCAGATCGGCCGGATCAGCGCCATTGTCGGCAAGCTCTTGCAATTCGCCCGCCCCACCGAGTTCGGCAGTTTCGAGGAGAATGTCGATATCGCCGCCGTCCTGCACGACTGTCTGGTGCTGGTCCATCACGTGATCGCCAAGGCCAGCGTCGAGGTCGAGATCGCGGCGGATCCGGATACGCCGTCCGTTCGGATCAATCCCGGCGAATTGCAGCAGGTCATCATCAACCTGATCACCAATGCCGTGCAGGCGATCCGGACAGAGGGACGGATCGACATCACCATCCGGCCGGCCTTGCACGAGGGCCGCGCCGGGGCGGCGCTGATCTTTGCCGATACCGGTCCGGGCATTCCCGAGGACAAGCTGAGCGCCGTGTTCGATCCCTTTTTCACCACCAAGCGGGGCGAAGGCACCGGGCTCGGCCTCTCGGTCAGCCAGACCCTGATCCGTCAGGCGGGCGGCATCATCACCGCGCGCAACCGGGCCGAGGGCGGGGCAGAACTCACCGTCTGGTCGCCTGCGCAGCGGGACGACACGGGCTGACGGCTCAGACCCCCCAGGCCGCGCATTTGCGGTCCACCGTCTTGCGCGCCACGCCAAGACGGCGCGCCGCCTCCGCGCGGTTGCCGCCGCAGGTATCGAGAACGGCCATGATATGGCGTTGCTCGACCAGTTCCAGCGTCTCGACCGCCTGCTCGCCAGTGACGCGCCCGGTCCCCGCGAACTCTTCAGGAAAGGCCCCGAGGATCACCGAGCGCTCGATCAGATTGCGAAGTTC
>CAZHWG010000445.1:0-1522 GCA_964535925.1 uncultured Sphingorhabdus sp. | reverse complement strand
CATTTCCTCGAGCGCCTGACCAAGGATCGCGAGGACGAACGCGCGATTCTGAACCGCGCGACGTTCAACCGCCTCAAGGAAATGCTGCCCGGCCAGATCGCCACCGCGGTCCCCAAGGGCTTCAAGAAGGGCGACGAAATCACGCTTGAGAAGCTCGAGGAATTCGACACCTACGAATGGTGGAAATTCGCGGTCAAGGACGACAAGATCCAGGCCGATCTCGAGGCGGTCAAGACGCAGTATGACGATGCCGTCAAACTGATCGTCGACAAGTTCGAGGATCGCCGCGAGAAACTCGAACGCGGCGACGAGCTCGCCCCGGGCGTGCTCAAGATGGTCAAGGTGTTCGTCGCGGTGAAGCGCAAGCTGCAGCCGGGCGACAAGATGGCCGGCCGTCACGGCAACAAGGGTGTCATTTCGCGCATCCTGCCCGCCGAGGACATGCCGTTCCTCGAAGACGGCACCCCCGTCGACATCGTCCTCAACCCGCTCGGCGTGCCGAGCCGGATGAACGTCGGACAGATCTTTGAAACGCATCTCGGCTGGGCCGCGCGCGGTCTTGGCCAGCAGGTTTCCGAGGCGCTCGAAGCCTGGCGCGAAGCGAATCCCGACGCCAAGGCGGGCAAGCCGCCCGAAGCGGTCAAGGACGCGCTCAAGAAGGTGTACGGCAAGGCTTATGACAAGGAAATCGACGCGCGCAGCGACGCCGACGTCCTCGACCTGGCGTTCAACCTGAAGGGCGGCGTGCCGATGGCGACGCCGGTTTTCGACGGTGCGCGCGAAGCCGATGTCGCCGACATGCTCCGCCTCGCCGGGCTCGACGAAAGCGGTCAGGTGGATCTTTACGACGGCCGCACCGGCGACAAGTTCGATCGCCGCGTGACGGTGGGCTATATCTACATGCTCAAGCTGCACCATCTGGTCGACGACAAGATCCATGCCCGTTCGATCGGTCCCTATAGCCTTGTCACCCAGCAGCCGCTGGGCGGCAAGGCGCAGTTCGGCGGCCAGCGCTTCGGCGAGATGGAGGTCTGGGCGCTCCAGGCCTATGGCGCCGCGTACACGCTGCAGGAAATGCTGACGGTCAAGTCGGACGATGTCGTCGGACGGACCAAGGTCTACGAGGCGATCGTCAAGGGCGACGACACGTTCGAGGCGGGCATTCCCGAAAGCTTCAACGTGCTGGTCAAGGAAATGCGCTCGCTGGGCCTCAACGTCGAACTGTCGTCGCTGACCGATGGCGACGAAGACGAAGAGATGGGCCAACTGCCCAAAGCCGCCGAGTAATCAAGCTATCAAGTCCCCCGTCGCGCGACGCGGCGGGGGCACAGAGGAATTCGATCCATGAACGAACTCACCCATTTCGCGAACCCGGCGGCGCAAAAGCCGGAGACATTCGACCAGATCCAGATCGGCATCGCGTCGCCCGAGCGCATCCGCTCGTGGTCGTTCGGCGAAATCAAGAAGCCCGAAACCATCAACTACCGCACGTTCAAGCCCGAACGCGACGGCCTGTTTTGCG
>CAZHWG010000444.1:824-1534 GCA_964535925.1 uncultured Sphingorhabdus sp. | reverse complement strand
TTCCCTCCTGCTCGATCGGGGCGATTACGTCGGTCACTGTCTCGCTCATCAGAAACTCACCAGTTCGTCGATCTTTGCCGCGATCTCGTTGACGCTTGGCACCACCGCGTCAAGCAGCACCGCGTTATGCGGGCTCGGGATATCGGGCATCGTCAGCCGCGCGACGGGCGCGTCGAGATCGAGGAACGCCTCATCGGCGACCACTGCGGCGATCTCCGCGCCGAAGCCCGCGCTACGGAGGTCCTCGTGGACGATCAGGCAGCGGTTGGTCCTGGCGACCGATGCGAGCACCGCGTCCTTGTCCCACGGCATCAGCGTGCGCAGGTCGATCACCTCGACGCTCTTGCCCGACGCCTCGGCCGCCTCCTCGCAGCGTTCGACCATCGCGCCCCAGGTGACGATCGTCAGGTCGTCGCCCTCGCGCGTGATCTTCGCCTTGCCGAATTCGAGCACGTAATCGTCGCCGGGATAGGGCCGCCGCGCCCAGACCGCGTCGAGCATGGCGCGGTGCTCCAAAAACATCACCGGATCGTCGCCGCGCAGCGCCGCGCGCAGCAATCCAACGGCGTCCTCGGCGTTCGACGGCACCGCGACCTTCCAGCCGGGCGAGTGGACGAACTGTACCTCGTTGGTCTGGCTGTGCCACGGATCGCCGCACTTGAAGAAACCGACGGGCATCCGCACGACCATCGGCGCGGCGAAGCGGTTGT
>CAZHWG010000444.1:0-814 GCA_964535925.1 uncultured Sphingorhabdus sp. | reverse complement strand
CGCAATCGTTGATCTGCTCCATCGCCGGATCGGCATATTTTCGGAACTGGATCTCGGGCACGGGCAGCAGCCCGTTGACCGCCATGCCGACCGCGCGGCCGATAATGCCTTCCTCAGACAGCGAAGTGTCGAACACGCGGTCGTCGCCGAACTTCTCCTGCAGGCCCAAAGTCACCGCATGGACGCCGCCCTTGGGCCCGATGTCCTCGCCGAAGATCAGCATCTTGGGATTGATCTCGAGCTCGGCCTCGAGCGTGCGGCGGACTGCGGTTACCATGTTGATCCGGCTGCCCTCGGGCGCGGGCTCGCTCAATCCGCTTGGCAGGTCGATGCTCCCACGCACGCCGCCCATCGCCTGGGGCTGGTCGCCCGAAAAGACGTTGGTCGCGACGGTGGCGGGGTCGGCAATCGCGATCGCCTCGGCCTTTTCGCGCACCGTTTCGACCTCGGCGGCGGCATCGGCCTCGATGCGCTCCCATTCGGCCTCGTCGAACAGCGCGGGGACGAGATGCGCCTTCAGCTTGGGCAGCGGATCGCGCGCCCATTCGCTGGCGACCTCGGCCTCAGACTTGTAGGTCTGCGTGTCCTGGAAGCTGTGCCCCTGGAGGCGTGGGACGGTCAGGCGGATCAGGCACGGCCCCTGCCCGCCCCGCACGTGCTCGACCGCATCCTTGATCATCGCGGCGGCCTCGACCGGCTCGGTGCCGTCGCCGTTGAGGACCTTGAGGCCCGAGAAGCTGGCAAGGTTGGCGGCGATGTCGGCACCCGGCGTCTGGAAGGTCGACGGGACCGAAATGCCGTAGCCATTGACCTC
>CAZHWG010000443.1:0-1542 GCA_964535925.1 uncultured Sphingorhabdus sp. | reverse complement strand
GACCGAGGATTTCTACCGCCTGTTCCTGCGCAAAAATGCGAGCGAACGCGAATCGGTCAACGTCAGCCGCATCTGCGTACTGCTCGTCTCGCTCGCCGCAATCTGGATCGCCAGTGATCCCGAGAGCCAGGTTCTAGGGCTCGTCTCCAACGCCTGGGCAGGCTTCGGCGCTGCATTCGGGCCGTTAATCCTGCTCTCGCTGACCTGGGGCCGGATGACGGGCGCGGGTGCCGTGGCGGGGCTAGTGACGGGCGCGGCGGTGGTGATCGCCTGGATCGCGCTTGGCTGGAATGCGTCGTTCCTCGGCGGCGACGGCATTTACGAGATCATCCCGGGCTTCGTCGCCGCGCTGGTGGCTATTGTCACGGTCAGCGCGGCGACTCGCGCGCCCGAGGAAACTCCCCTCCCCGCCTGATCGGCTTGAGACCGTTGCAATTGGCGCAGCGCGCGGCCACATCGGGCACATGCAAAAACTCTCCGCCAATATCGCGCTGCTCATCGATGCCGACAACGCCTCGCACAAGGGCATCGACCCGGTGCTCACGGCGATGGCCGAGCTCGGCACGGTTAACATCCGCCGCGCCTATGGCAACTGGCGTAAGCAGTCGCTCAAGGGCTGGGCCGATCTCGTCCACAAATACGGCATCGAGCCGCAGCAACAGTTCGATCTCACGCGCGGCAAGAACGCCACCGACATGAAGATGACGATCGACGCGATGGACCTGCTCTTCGGCGGCCGCGTCGATGGCTTCGGGATCATGAGCTCTGACAGCGATTTCATGCCCGTCGCGATGCGCATCCGCCAGGACGGCCTGCCGGTATACGGCTTCGGCGCCGCCAAGACACCCGATTCGTTCAAACAGGCGTGTACGCGCTTCATCGACGTCGACGCGCTGATCAAGGCCGAGCAGGAAGAGCGCGGCGGCAAGCGCGCGGGGGCGGCGCAAGCGGGCGGCGACGACAATAGGAAGGTCGATCCCGAGCTCATCGACCTGCTCGCCGACGCCTATACCGCGAGCAAGCGCGACGAACGCGGCTATGCGAGCCTCTCGGCAGTCGGCCAGCGCGCGGGCAACCGCTCGAGCTTCGACGTCCGCAATTACGGCTTCGCGAGCCTGCCCGAGATGTTCGAGACGGTGCCGAATTTCACCACCGAACGGCGCGAGAACGGGCAGATGTTCGTGAAACGGGTGCGGTAGCGACGCCCGTTTGTAATCGCCCTGTCACCGCGTGAGTTTCTTGTAGCTCATCCGGTGCGGCCGGTCCGCCTCGTCGCCAAGCCGGCGCCTTTTGTCTTCCTCATAGCTCTCGAAATTGCCTTCGAACCATTCGACATGGCTGTCGCCCTCGAAAGCCAGGATATGCGTTGCGAGGCGATCGAGGAAGAAGCGGTCATGGCTGATGACGACGGCGCAGCCGGCGAAGCTTTCGAGCGCATCTTCGAGCGCGCGCAGGGTTTCGACGTCGAGATCGTTGGTCGGCTCATCAAGCAGGAGGACGTTGCCGCCCTCCTTGAGCATCTTCGCCAGATGGACGCGGTTG
>CAZHWG010000442.1:0-1543 GCA_964535925.1 uncultured Sphingorhabdus sp. | reverse complement strand
ATCCCAACTGGGTGCTCGACGAAACCGACGTCGCCTGACGGGGCGCGGGCGGTGACCCTTCGACGCCACCGCCGCGCGGACATTTCGCACTTGTGGCAGACGCGTACCGCGCTGGTTGCGACCGCGGCGGCGGCGCTGATGCTGCTCGGATCGTGTGCGGCCGAACGCCAGGCAGGCAGCGAACTGCCGCCAGCAGCCAAGCCCGTGCCCACTCCGGCCCAGCCCGCCGCGCCTGAAACCGCCAGCGATGTCGGCGCCGCAATCGCCTCTGCCGACCTTGCGGGCCTGTCCGATGCCCAACTCGAAGCGGCGCTGGCAGCCTTCCGCATCAGCTGCCCCTCGCTCGTCAAACGTAACGATGCGAGCGGCCTGACGCGCGCAGGCGACTGGGATGATGCCTGCGCGGCCGCGGCGACGGCACCTTCGTCGCGGGCTTTTTTCTCTGATTATTTTCGTGCTGTCCGCGTCGGCGACGGGAGCGCCTTTGCAACGGGCTATTTCGAACCGCAGATCGCGGGCCAAAGGACCCGGGCGCCCGGATACGACGTTCCGGTCTATGGCGTGCCGTCCGACCTGATCGATGTCGATCTCGGCAAATTCAGCGACACGCTCAAGGGCAAGAGGATTCGGGGTCGGGTCGAGGGCGACACGCTCGTCCCCTATTACGACCGTGCGGCGATCGAGGCGGGCGCACTGACCGGACGCGCGCCGGTGATCGGCTATGCCGCCGATCCGGTCGAACTGTTCTTCCTCCACATCCAGGGATCGGGGCGGTTGGTCGCGCCCGACGGATCGGTCATCCGGATCGGCTATGCGGGGCAGAACGGGCGCGATTATGTCGGCATCGGCAAATTGCTCGCTGACCGCGGCGAACTGCCCAGGGACAAGCGCTCGATGCAGGGGATCATGGAATATCTCCGCGCCGACCCCGTGCGCGGTGCCGCGGTGATGCGCGAGAACCCAAGCTATATCTTCTTCCAGGAGCTGACCGGTGCCGGTCCGCTCGGCGCCCTCGGGCGGCCCGTCACGCCGCGCGTTACCGTCGCCGCCGACCCGAAATTCGTACCGCTCGGCGCGCCCGTCCTGCTCGATCTCGATGCCGACGTCGCCGACGGCCTGTGGATCGCGCAGGATACCGGTGGCGCGATCAAGGGCGCCAACCGCTTCGACACCTTCTGGGGTGCCGGCGCCGAGGCGCGGACGATCGCGGGCGGCATGTCGGGGCGTGGCAGCGCGCTGATCCTGTTGCCGCGTGCCGCCGCCGAGCGGCTAGCCACCCGTCCGGCGCAATGAACCGCAAGTCGCGCGATGCCGCGCTCGACGCCGATGGCCGCGCGCTGTGGAACCGCGTCGCGCGCTCGGTCGATCCGCTGCCGGGACGCCACATCTTTGCCGACCCGGTGCCCGCGCCGCCGCCGACTGCACTGCCCGTGGCCAAGGCCCCGCCGCGCATCGGTCGCGTTCCGGCACCCGCACCCCCCGTATCGCCAGCCAGGGTCGCGCCGCCGAACGGCGGCCTCGACGGCAGCTGGGAGCGGCAGAT
>CAZHWG010000441.1:0-1543 GCA_964535925.1 uncultured Sphingorhabdus sp. | reverse complement strand
GCTCGATCCCTTGGGCGCGCCCATCTGGACGACGAGGTCGACATCGCCCCAGTCGACGCCGAGGTCGAGGCTCGCGGTCGCGACGAGCCCGCGCAGGCCGCCGCGCGCCATCGCCGCCTCGACCTTGCGCCGTGCCTCGCGGCTCAGGCTGCCATGGTGGATGCCGATCGGCAGGTTGCCTTCATTTTCCTTCCACAGTTGCTGGAAGATCAGCTCGGCCAGGCTGCGTGTGTTGCAGAATACCAGCGTCGTGCGGTTCTGTTCGATCAGGCGCATCACCGGCGCGGCGGCATAGCTGCCCGAATGGCCCGACCAGGGCACATGGACGACGCCGTTTTCCTCGCTCGGCAACAGGATCGCGATGTCGGGCGCGGCGCCCGCTTCGCCTGGGACCAACCGGACGCTGTCGATATCGCCATAGGGCGCGAGCCAGGCGCGATAGGCATCGGGATCGGCGATCGTCGCGCTCAATCCGACGCGGCGCAGGTCGGGCGCGATCCGCTGCAACCGCGCGAGCGACAGGCTGAGCAGGTCGCCGCGCTTGCCGCTGGCGAAGGCGTGGATTTCGTCGACGATGACGGTCTTGAGGCCCGCGAACAGCACCAGGCTGTCGGGATGCGAGAGGAGCAGGCTGAGGCTTTCGGGCGTCGTGTTGAGGATCTGCGGCGGGTTCGACTTCTGCCGCGCCTTGCGGTCGGCGGGCGTATCGCCGCTGCGCGCCTCGACGCGGATCGGCAGGCCCATCTCTTCGATCGGCGTCAGCAGGTTGCGCTGCACATCGACCGCGAGCGCCTTCAACGGCGAAATGTACAGCGTGTGCAGCCCGTCACCGGGGGCGGCCTCGGCCAGCTCGATCAGGCTCGGCAAGAATCCCGCCAGCGTCTTGCCCGCGCCGGTCGCCGCGACCAGCAGCGCGTGCTCGCCCGCCTGCGCCGCCGCGAGCATTCCCGCCTGGTGATCGCGCAGCCGCCAGCCGCGCGCCGCGAACCAATCGCCAAAGTGTTGCGGCAGGGGGGATTTTTCGCTCACGGCACCTATATGGGGGCGATGGCGAAACTGGCGCAATGGGTCGAGGCGCGACCCGAAGGCATTTATCTCCCCTCGATCGACGCGTGGATCGATCCGTCGCAGCCAGTGACACGCGCACTGGTGACGCACGGCCATGCCGACCATGCGCGCGGCGGCCATGGCGATGTCTGGGCGACGCCCGAAACGCTCGCGATCATGGGTGTGCGCTATGGCGATGCGCATCGCGGCCGGGCGATGGCCTATCGCGAGACGATCACGATCGGCGACATCGCGGTGACCTTCCATCCCGCCGGCCACGTCCTGGGCTCGGCGCAGATCCTGCTCGAAAAGGACGGCGAGCGCGTCGTCGCGTCGGGCGACTACAAGCGCCGGCCCGATCCGACTTGCGAAGCCTTCGAACCCGTCACATGCGACGTCTTCATCACCGAGGCGACCTTCGGCCTGCCGGTCTTCCGCCATCCCGATACGCGCCACGAGATCGCCAAGCTGACCGATGCGATCGCCGCCGAGCCCG
>CAZHWG010000440.1:0-1543 GCA_964535925.1 uncultured Sphingorhabdus sp. | reverse complement strand
GCTGCAGGACCGCATCTACCTCCTCACCTCGAAGGAAGCCGGACATGATTACTAGGCTCAGAACCATGGCGCTTGCGCTTGCCGCCACGAGCCTGGTGGCCGCCCCGATCTTGGCCCCTGCATCGGCAAACGTCGGCAACAGCATGGACCGGTTCATGGATGACATGGGCGGGGCGGCGAACGTCACCGGTCCGACCGCCTTCGAAGGCCAGTCGGCGGGCTACTACAGCATGGGCAATGTGTGGACGCGCTTTCCGCAGAAGACGACCAATATCGCCAATCTCCAGCTGCCGCGCGCGCGGGCCGGCTGCGGAGGGATCGACATTTTCGCTGGCTCCTTTTCCTTCATCAACGCGAGCGAGATGGTCGCGCTGCTGAAGGCCGTCGCCAACAACGCGGTCGGCTTCGCCTTCAGCCTCGCGATCGACACGATCTGCCCCGAGTGCAACAAGATCATGCAGGAGTTCAGCCAGAAGGCGCAGCTCATGAACGAGCTGTCGATCAACTCCTGCGAAATGGCGCAAGGGCTGGTCGGGGGCGTGTGGCCCAAGGGCGATCTTGCCGACAAGGCGGTCTGCGAAGCGATCGGCAATTCCGAAGGCATCTTCACCGACTATGCCGCGGCCAAGCATGGCTGCGGCACCCGCGGGCAGCGCGCCTCGACCAACGAGAACGGCGGCGAGGACTTCGCCGACGTTAATCCGGGTGTGGCGCGCAACTACACCTGGCATGTCCTCAAGCAGAGCGCCTTCTTCAATCCCGGCGGCACCTTCGACCGCGAGCTTGCCGAATACGCGATGACCTTGATCGGAACGGTCATCTACGTGCCGCCCAAGGACGACGAGCCCGGCAGGTTCGTGCCTTTTGCGGGCGACGCCTCCTCGACGCTGGTGACCGCGCTGCTCGACGGGACGCAGGGCCAGAGCGTGCGCGTCTTCCAGTGCGATGAGCTCGACCAGTGTCTTAATCCGAGCTTCCAGCAGTTGAGCCTTGCCAGCGCGAAGGCGATCCGCCCGCGCGTCGCTCTGATGATCGGCAACATGGTCGAGGCGATCCGCACAGACACGGCGATCGGCGAGGCCGAAAAGGAACTGCTCCAGGTCGCGTCGCTGCCGCTCTACAAGATCCTCACCGTGCAAGCGGCGTTCGGACGCGGCATGGCGACCGACGACCGCGCGACCCTCGCCGAAGTCGCGAGCATCGATCTGCTCCACGCGATCCTCGAGCGGATCGTCTCCGAAGCCGGCCGCTCGATGGCCAGCTTCATTGCCGCCGACGAAGCGAAGCTCGCACTGTGGCGCGCGCAGGTGGCGGAGGTGCGCAACCAGCTCGCGCACCGGCAGGCCAACGGACAGGCACGCATCACCGCGATAGTCCAGATCATCGAGAAGACCGCGATGATCGAGAACATGCTCGCCGCCTCGATGTCTCCCTCGATGGCTGCGGCACTCGACTGGTCGCGCGGGCTGCAGTCGCGCTCGATCGTACCGTAAGGGATCAAGCAAGTGGTCGAGATATTCACGGTCGGCGGCGGCGAATACAT
>CAZHWG010000439.1:0-1544 GCA_964535925.1 uncultured Sphingorhabdus sp. | reverse complement strand
TGGTCGCGCTGGGAGAACTGGGCATCGAATCATCGATCCTTTCGGGCGACGCGCCGGAACCGGTCGCGCGGCTGGCCGATGCGCATGGCCTGTCGTTTGCCGCCGCTGCCGATCCGAGGGCAAAGGTCGACGCGCTCAAAGGCCCGGCCGCGACCGGTCATCACGTCCTGATGGTCGGTGACGGGCTCAACGACGGCCCCGCGCTTGCCGCGGCGCACGTGTCAATGGCGCCAGGGTCGGCCAGCGATGTCGGCCAGCAGGCAGCCGACGCGGTCTTCACCAGCCCGGGCATCATGCCGGTGGCGATCGCCGTCCGTGTTGCCCGTCGGACGCGGCGCATCGTCCGTGAAAACTTCGCCCTGGCGATCGCGTACAATGCGATTGCCGTCCCGATCGCGATCGCCGGCCTGGTAACGCCGCTGGTCGCCGCGATCGCCATGTCGATGAGTTCGCTGATCGTCGTCGGCAATGCGCTGCGCCTTGCCCGGAGCGCCAGGTGAACGGGCTGGCCATCCTCATTCCCGTTGCGCTGGGACTGGGCCTGTGCGGGCTCGCAGCGTTTTTCTGGGCGATGCGCGCGGGCCAGTTCGAGGACCTCGATGGCGCGGCGCAGAGAATATTGATCGACGACGAGGGCGACGAAGACGACGCTTCACGACCCTGAGAGGCCGTGGCGGTCGTCGTCGTCGCTCATGACCTCCGTACAGCGCTCAAGGCATTACGATCGCGCAAAGAAAAGGGCGGCCCGTTGCCGGACCGCCCGTTCCTGTCATCGCGATTGGTTCAGAACTTGACCGACACCGACGCGCGATAGCTCTGGTAGCTGACGTCCGACCGGCCGATCGTCGTCTCGGCAGAGATGCCGATCGAGACAGGGCCCGTCGTGCTGATGCCCGCGCCGACTTCGGCCCAGTCCTGATCGTCGCCGGGTAGCGCGAAGAAGGCGTTGGGGCCGACGCCGCCAACGAAGTTCGCGCCGAACTGGTCGGGCTTGTCGTCGAAGTCGTGGACATAGGTGGCGGTCGCATAGGGCTGGATCTTGCCCTTGCCGGCGATCCGCACGCCTGCGCGCCCCTGGAGGCTTTCATAATTGTCGAGCTTGTACTGCAGGGCAGGGCCGCCGCCCTCCTCGGCCACGCGATCGAACTTGATATTGGCGTAACGCACCGCAACCCGCGGCGTGATGGCAATGCTCGAACTCGTCGCGAGCTCCTTGCCCAGCCCGATTTCACTGGTCAGCGTGAACGGCGTGCTGTTTGAGCGCAGGTCGTATGTCGTGAGGCCGACCGCGATCGAACGGGCCGCGTCGATATCGTACGCACCCGCGCTCAACTGCGCATCGAGCGTAAGGCCGCTGGCGAAGCGGTTCGCACCGTAGAAGCTCAGCTGGTAATGGTTGCCCTTGACCGACCGGGTCGGATCGCCCGGCTTGCCCTTCATGTGCGCGTAGGTAACCGCAATGCCGGCAAAGCCGTCGCCGACGAACGCCTTTTCGAGGCCGCCCGAGAAGTAATAGCCGTCGAACTCGTCGCCGACATAGGGAA
>CAZHWG010000438.1:0-1554 GCA_964535925.1 uncultured Sphingorhabdus sp. | reverse complement strand
TATCCGCGATTCGGCCCAACTGCTCACGCTCGCACCCGCCGAAGTCCGCAGCGCGGCATGGCTAGACCTTGGATCGGGGCCCGGGCTGCCCGGGATCGTATTGGCCCTGATCGGCGATATGAAGATGACGCTCGTCGAGTCGCGAACCCGTCGCGCTGCCTTCCTCGCCGAAGCCGTCGGTGCTCTTGGTCTTTCCGACCGCGTGAGCATTGAGGCGAAGCGGATAGAGCGCGTCGCCACTGCGCCGTTCGACGTCATCGTCGCGCGCGCCTTCGCACCGCTCCCCAAACTGTTGGGCCTCGCGAACCGTTTTGCTCACGCCGATACTTGGTGGCTGCTTCCAAAGGGCAAAACTGTGGATGAGGAGCTGGAAGCGATTGCCGGATCGTGGCAAGGCCAATTCAAGACAGTGAAAAGCGCGACGAGTCCCGACGCTTCGATACTTGTCGCGCGCGGCATAGGGCCAGGGAGACGCCAATGATCCGTATCGCGATTGCCAACCAGAAGGGCGGCGTCGGCAAGACGACGACGGCGATCAATCTCGCTACGGCACTGGCGGCAAGCGGCTGGAAAGTCCTGCTTCTCGACCTTGATCCGCAAGGCAACGCTTCGACCGGGCTCGGCATTCCGCATTCCGAGCGCGCGCATTCCAGTTACGATGTGTTGACCGGCGATACGACTGTGGAGGAAGCCGCTATCGCAACGCGCGTGCCGCGACTCGATCTGGTCGCCGCGACCGTCGATCTTTCGGGTGCCGAGATCGAACTTGTAGACTATGAAGAGCGTACGCACCGACTCGAACGAACTTTGTCACAGGCGCCACCGGGGCGCTGGGATATCTGTCTCATCGATTGCCCGCCGTCGCTCGGCCTGCTGACAATAAACGCGCTCGTCGCCGCGCCCTCGCTACTCGTGCCGCTGCAATGCGAATTTTTCGCCCTTGAAGGGTTAAGTCATCTTTTACAGACAGTTGAACGCGTGAGAGCGCGCTTCAATCCCGATATTTCGATCTTCGGCGTCGTCCTGACGATGTATGACAGGCGCAACAATCTTTCAGGCCAGGTCGCCGACGATGTTCGCGCCGTGCTCGGCAAACTCGTCTTCAAAACGGTCATACCGCGCAACGTCCGCCTGTCGGAAGCGCCGAGCCATGGCCTGCCGGCGCTGATCTACGATTACCGCTGCCCGGGCTCCGAAGCCTATATGGCGCTCGCCAGCGAAACGATCGCGCGATTGCCCAAAAAAGCCAAAGCCGCGTGAGGAAACGACCATGACCAGCCAGACCGACGCCCCCGCCAAGGCCCCGCTCCACAAAAAACCGAGCGGGCTCGGTCGCGGGCTTTCGTCGCTGATGGGAGAGGTCGAGCGCGAGGCGCCGGTTTCGGGTCCCGCGCCCGACGACGGCTCGGTCCAGATGCTCCCAGTCGATCGCATATCACCGCATCCCGATCAGCCGCGCCGCCATTTCGACGAGGATGCGCTCGGCGAACTGGCCCAGTCTATCGCCGCGCGCGGGATGATCCAGCCGATCGTCGTGCGTCCGCTCGGTTCGCG
>CAZHWG010000437.1:0-1561 GCA_964535925.1 uncultured Sphingorhabdus sp. | reverse complement strand
CTTCTGCGCTCCGGCGTTGGCGAGGGCGATGCCGCGACGATCGCCAATCTCGTGGCCTCGGCAATTCCGCTAAGCGATCTCGAATCGGGGACGCGGCTCGATCTCGAGCTTGGCCGACGCATGAACAAGGCGCTTGCCCGTCCGGTCGATGCCCTTGCCCTGCGCGCGCGTTTTGATCTCAGGCTCGAGATCGAACGGGTCGACGGTGCGCTCACGCTGCGCCGGATCCCGATCGCGGTCGATACGACGCCGCTCAGGATTCGCGGCCGCGTCGGTGACAGCCTCTATCGTTCGGCCCGCGCGGCCGGCGCCCCGGCGAAGGCGATCGAGGCCTATCTCAAGGTGCTCGCTACCCAGCTGTCGGTCGGTCGCGACATCGGCGCCGACGACCAGTTCGACATCATCGTCGATTATCGCCGCGCCGAAACGGGTGAGGCCGAAGCCGGCAAGCTGATTTATGCCGGGCTCGATCGCGCCAGCGGCAAGGACCTCAGGATGCTCGCCTGGACGCAGGGCGGCCGCCAGCAATGGTTCGAAGCCTCGGGCGTCGGCCAGTCGCGCCAGGGCATGGCCGCGCCGGTCCATGGCCGCCTATCGTCGCGCTTCGGCATGCGCCGTCATCCGATCCTCGGCTATACCCGGATGCATTCGGGCAACGATTATGGCGCGGCCTATGGTTCGCCGATCTATGCGGTAACCGACGGGCGCGTCGATTATGCCGGGCGCAGGGGCGGTTACGGCAATTACGTCCGCATCCAGCATGGCGGCGGTCTCGGTTCGGGCTATGGCCATATGAGCCGTATCGCGGTGCGGTCGGGCGCTTCGGTCAAGCGCGGACAGGTCATCGGCTATGTCGGCAGCTCGGGCATGTCGACGGGGCCGCATCTCCATTACGAAATGTACCGCAACGGCCGACCGGTCGATCCGTCTTCGGTGCGCTACGTCACGCGCGCGCAGCTCGAAGGCTCCGCGCTCGCCACATTCCGCGCCAAGCTCAATTCGGTGACGCGTGTTGCCCCGGGTGCCGCGCTCGCCCCGATGTACGTCGCCAACGCCGCGCCTGAAGCGCCGCCGAGCGAAGCCGACCGCCTGCCCGGCTGATCGGGCCTGTGCGGCCACGATGATTGCATGCGCGTGCGCGGCGGCTTAAGTCCGCGCCGATGACCCAGCAAAGCTATCCCGCCACCCGCCTGCGCCGGACGCGCGTCGCCGCATGGAGCCGCGCGCTTCATCGCGAGACCGTCCTGACCCCCGCCGACCTGATCTGGCCGCTGTTCGTCTGCGACGGAGAGGACGAGCAGCCGGTCGCGAGTCTGCCCGGCGTATCGCGCTGGAGCGTCGCGCAGATCGTCGAGCGTGCCCGCGAAGCACGCGATCTCGGCATTCCGTGCGTCGCGCTCTTCCCCAACACGCCGCCCGACCGGCGCAGCGCCCGGGGCGAAGAAGCGGCCAATCGCGACAACCTGATGTGTCGCGCGATTCGGGCGATCAAGGATGCACTCGGCAACGACATCGGCGTGCTGACCGATGTCGCGCTCGATCCCTATACCGATCACGGCCA
>CAZHWG010000436.1:0-1565 GCA_964535925.1 uncultured Sphingorhabdus sp. | reverse complement strand
CCAGCCCGCCGCCGAACATCAGGATCACCCCCCAGGGCGCGCGATTGGCCTCGCGCCATTCGAGCAGCTTTGTCCCCTTGCCGTCGGGAATGACGAATAGCAGCATCGCGCCGGCGATCGCGATCGTGCCGTCCTTCAATGCGCCCTTGGGAACATAAGTTTGGATCAACGGCAGCATCAGCCAGCCCGCGACGACCAATGCGAGCAGCGGCACGAGGCGTTTCTCGGCGATGCTCCACGGGCCGGGATCGCCGATCGCACGGCGGGCGGCGCTACTGTCGAAGCCGTCGGAACCGATCTTCTGGACGCGCATCAGGATTGCCATGGCGAGCGGGATGCCGAGAGCGACGACGGGCAGGCCGACCATCGCCCAACTCAGGAAGGTGATGTTGGTCCCGGCCATTTCGTTGATCAGCCCGGCGGCGATCGCGTTGGTCGGCGACCCGACGAGCGTACCGATCCCGCCGATCGACGCGGCAAAGGCGATGCCCATCATCAGCGCGCCGGCGATACCGTTGGTCTCGCCTTCCTTGATCCCGCCCGCGTGCAGCACGGCGGCGGCGATCGGTACCATGATCAGCGTCGTCGAGGTGTTCGATATGAACATCGACAGCAGCGCGGTCGAGACCATGAAGGCGAGCAACAGGCCGCGCGCGCCGCTGCCCGCGCGGTTGAGGATCGCGAGCGCGAGGCGACCGTGCAGCCCGGTCCGCTCGATCGCCAGCGCAAGGAACGCGCCGCCGAGGATGAGGAGGATGATCGAATCGTAATATTCGCCCGCGACCGCATCGGCATCCATCGCGCCGGTCAGCGGGACGACGAGGAAGGGGAGCAGCGCGGTGACGCTCAGGGGCACCGCTTCGGTCATCCACCATGCGGCCATCCACAATGTCAGCGCAGCGACGATCCACGCCGCCTGCGGCATGCCGCCGAGCGGCGGGACCAGCGCCATGACCGCAAAGATCGCGACCCCGGCGACCAGGCCGATATCGCGTACCGGTGGCCGCGGCGGGTCGGTCGCGGTCGTGTCGGGTGCGGGCGTGCTCACAGCCCGATCACCGACAGCTGGCGGCCGTAGCCGGGCTCGCCGCGATGCGTCGCGCGGCGATAGCTGTAATAGGCGTCCTCCATCGCATAGGTATCGTGGTCGATGATCTCGATCCGGCCGATACCCGCGGCGGCGAGGCGGTGCGCGACATAGCCGGGCAGGTCGAACTGCGCGTGGCCAGGCGCACCCTCGGCGAAAAAGCGGTCGTTGGCCGGGTCGGCATCGGCAAAGCGCGCGCGGAATGCCTTGTCGACCTCGTAGCTGGCGCGCGCGATCGTCGGGCCGATCGCGGCGACGATGTTCGCGTGTGCCGCGCCGAGCGTCTCCATCGCCGCGATCGTCGCATCGGTGACGCCGGCGAGCGCACCCTGCCAGCCGGCATGCGCCGCGCCGACGACGCCCGCGGCGCGATCGGCGAACAGCACCGGCGCGCAGTCGGCGGTCAATATGCCGAGCAGCAGCCCCGGCGTCGCGGTCGCCATCGCGTCGGCCTGCGGGCGGTCGTCGTGCACCCAGC
>CAZHWG010000435.1:0-1568 GCA_964535925.1 uncultured Sphingorhabdus sp. | reverse complement strand
GCGCATCGAGGCGGGCGGATCGGGATCCATGCTGCCGAAGTTGCCCTGGCCGTCGACCAGCGGCACGCGCATTGACCAGTCCTGCGTCAGGCGCGCGAGCGCATCGTAGATCGCGCTGTCGCCGTGCGGATGGTAGTTGCCCATGACGTCGCCGACGATCTTGGCGCACTTGCGATAGGGGCGGCCGGGGACGAAGCCGCCTTCGAGGCTGGCGTAAAGGATCCGGCGATGGACAGGCTTCAACCCGTCGCGAACGTCGGGCAGCGCGCGGCTGACGATCACGCTCATCGCGTAATCAAGATAGCTCGTCTTCATCTCTTCGACGATGCTGATCGGCTGGATGTCCGACGGCTCGCTGACCGTCTGGTTGTCTTCGCTCAAAACGCGCCCTTTTCGGTGTTTTTTAGTGGTTCTGGACGCTAGCCCAAAGCGCCTGCGATGGCCAGTGTTTCGGGCCCTATTTTCGCCTTTTTTCATGCCTCGCGCGCAACTTCCTGTGCGGCCTGCGGCAAAAGCGGTTGCTGTCGCTGCGCGCACGGCGATAGGGAGGCGTCATGACGCTGCATGCGCTGTTGAGCGCCACCGAAACCACCGAGGACGGCGAGACGTTGCGTGCCGCGCAATTGATCGCCGGCCAATATCTCATCGAGCGGCAGGCGGCGTTGTGCCGCGATGCCGGCGTCACGCTGATCTTCGTCTGCGTCGATCGCATGCCCGACGAGCTGGTCAAGGCATTCGACCGCCTGCGCGCGATCGGCCTGCCGGTCGAACCCGTCCGCCGGGCCAGCGAGATTCTCGATCGTACACGTCCGCGCGACCCGCTGATGCTCGTCCTCGACGGTCTCTATGCCAATGGCGATCAGGTCTCGGCCTTTGCCGCCGGACCCGCAAACGCCGTGTTCGTGACTGCCGACACGCCCGTGACGCGCGGGCTAGAACGGATCGATGCCGATTTGCGCTGGGCGGGGCTGGCGCTGACGCGCTGCGAACTGCTCGCCGACCTCGCCGACCTGCCCGACGACTGGGACCTGCCTTCGACGCTGCTACGCCGCTCGGTCCAGCGCGGGGCGACGCGATTGTCTTGCGCACCCGCCCTGTTCGAGCGCGGCGATCTCGTCGTCGTCGACAGTGCCGGTGCGGCGGATGCTCTGAGCGCGCGCGTCTACGACAGCGCCGCTGTGGGCGAAAGCGGTGTCGTCATGGCCAATATCCTCGCCCCGATCGCGCGGATCGTTGGTCCGGCGTTGCTCGCCCGCAGCGCGCGATCGAGCATACTCGACGGGGTCGCCATCGCATTGCTGATCGCCGCGGTCGTCGGCTGGGCGACGGGCTGGATCGCGCTCGGCGCGCTCAGTGGCCTTGCCGGGCTTTTGTTCGTTGCATTGGGACGTTACGTCGCGCTGTTCACGCTTGAACCCGCGCGCCGCGCATGGTGGGGCTGGCTGCTGACGGGCCTGCCGATCGCTGCCACCGTTGCGTTCGGGGCGCATCTGGCGTTTGCCGGACGCAGCGACTGGTCGGGTGCGATCGCCGCATTGATCCTCGCCACCACGCTGGTCCACGCCGAC
>CAZHWG010000434.1:0-1579 GCA_964535925.1 uncultured Sphingorhabdus sp. | reverse complement strand
CGGTGGCCTGGATCGGGCTGCAGGTGATGGTCGGCTACGCCTTTGGCGGCAGCGGCATGGCGATCGCGATCTGGGCGCATGTCGGCGGATTCCTCGCCGGACTGGTCCTCGCGGTGCCGATGTTGCGCCTGCGCGAGCGCCGGATCATGGCGCGCGCCGACGACGCGCGACGTTAGCTCAGGCGGCGCTGCCGCCTTCTGCCGGATCGAGCAGCCGGTGCAGATGGACGACGACGTATTTCATCTCGGCATCGTCGACGGTGCGCTGGGCAGCGCCGCGCCATGCCTTTTCGGCCGATTTATAGTCGGGATAGACGCCGACAATATCGATCGTCGAGAGATCGGAAAAGTCGAGCGTGCGCGGATCGCTGACGCGTCCGCCGAAAACCAGGTGTAACTTGCTGCTCATGTTCGATTGCCTTGGCGCGGGAGAAATTTCACCCGCGCCGTTAGCAACCGCATCGCTGCACCGCAACTGTGCGGCGCGAAAGCCCTAGCGCTTGGATTTGGGCAGCATGATTCCGGCGAACAGGCCGACCGCGGTGGCGCTGACGAGCGCGAGCAGCGGGTTGCGCTGGATCCCGTCCGACGTCTTGGCGGGGATTTCACGGGCATATTCGCGGCCCTCGGCGTAAAGTTCGCCGGCCTTTTCGCGACCATCGGCATAGAGCTCGACCGCCTTGCCGCGACCAGTTTCATAGGCTTCGCGCGCCTTTTCCGAACCGGTCTCATAAGCGTGGCTGGCCTTGACCCGGCCGGCTTCTAGTGCACGGGTAGCGGCCTCGCGGCTGGTTTCGAGCGCTTCGCCCGCGACGACGCGGCCCTTTTCGGCGAGCACTTCGCCCTTGGCGCGGGCGTTGCCGTAGGTCTCGGCGATGCGGTCGCGCGCAGCCGAAGCGGTCTCGCCGGCATCGTCTTTGATCTTTCCGAACTGTTTGAAAATCTTGCGAGCCATGGTCAGTCTCCTGGGGTTTCTTGGGTCGGCGAGGAATCGCCGTTACGTTGGAATAGTCGCTTCAATCGCTCGCCGTGCCACCAGCGCGTTCGTGTGTCCTTGCCGCCAAGCGCGGCGCGGGTATCGGCTAGGCGATCCGACAGCCAGTGGCCGACCTTGGGCGAGACCGTTGCTATCGGTTTACGTAGCAGAAAAGCCGCAATCGCGACAGCACCTGCGCCGATCGCATAGGGATGGTTCTTGACCGTTTGGACCGTACCGTCGCGGGTATCGCGACCGATAGCGCGCAGCTTGAAGGTAACGTCGCGCTTGAGCTCGCCGGGCGAGAGCCGGTCTTTTGCCGCGACGAGATTGCGCTTGAACAGCACGCGGTGCGCGGTCGCGCGTCCCCTGGCGGCACTCAGTTCGCTGCGCATCGTATCCTTCATTCGCTTCTGGCTCCCAACGCCTGCTTGATCGCACTAATCTTCGACCGGGCAATCATCACGCAGATGCCCGCGAGAATGACGAGGGCAACGGCGACGATCGAAACCGCCGGCAGCAATGCCATGACGCGGTTCAGGGCCAACACCGCGATGACCGCGATCGCGATGGCGGACGCTAACACCGGTACAAACGCATCAAA
>CAZHWG010000433.1:0-1588 GCA_964535925.1 uncultured Sphingorhabdus sp. | reverse complement strand
CGGCAGACGATCGCCAAACGGCTTAAATCGGCACAGGACACCGCCGCGCTGCTGACCACATTCAACGACGTCGACATGTCCGCGGTGATCGAGGCACGGACGCGCTACAAGGACCTGTTCGAAAAGAAGCACGGTGTGCGCCTCGGCTTCATGGGATTCTTCACCAAGGCCGCGTGTCTCGCGCTCAAGGACATTCCCAACGTCAACGCGCAGATCGACGGCGATGAAATCGTCTATCACGATTATGTCGATGTCTCGGTCGCGGTGTCGGCGCCCGGTGGTCTCGTCGTTCCCGTCATCCGCAATGCCGAGGCGCTGAGCTTCGCCGACATCGAAAAGACGATCGGCGACTTCGGCGCCCGCGCCAAGGCAGGCAAGCTGACGATGGAAGACATGACCGGCGGCACCTTCACCATCTCGAACGGCGGCGTATTCGGATCGCTGATGTCGACGCCGATCATCAATCCGCCGCAATCGGCCGTGCTCGGCCTGCACCGGATCGAGGACCGTCCCGTAGCGATCGACGGCGAGGTAGAGATTCGCCCGATGATGTATCTCGCGCTCAGCTACGACCACCGTCTGATCGACGGCCGCGAGGCGGTGACGTTCCTCAAGGTCATCAAGGAGGCGATCGAGGACCCGACCCGCCTGCTGATCGATTTATAGGCCCAGCCAATGACGACCAGGCGGGGGCTGAGCTTGTCGAAGCCCCGCAGTGTTTCTAGATGCAGCGCTTGACGACAGCGCCACGACCGCCCTTCGAAACCCTTGGGGCAAACGGAGCAAGACATGACCGACCAGACTTACGACTATGATGTTCTCGTGATCGGCAGCGGGCCCGGCGGCTATGTCGCCGCGATCCGCGCCGGGCAGCTCGGCCTCAAGACCGCCTGCGTCGAGAGCCGCGAGACGCTGGGCGGGACGTGCCTCAACGTCGGCTGCATCCCGTCGAAGGCGATGCTCCACGCGAGCGAGTATTTCGACGCCGCGGCCAACGGGACGATGGCCAAGATGGGCGTCAAGGTGACCCCCGAGCTCGACCTCGACACGATGCACGCGCAGCGGCTCGACGCGGTCAAGCAGCTGACCGGCGGCATCGCCTTCCTGTTCAAGAAGAACAAGGTCGACTGGCTCAAGGGCCGCGCCGCCTTCACCGGCGCGCACACCGTCGAGATCGCGGGCAAGACCATCACCGCCAGGAACATCGTTATCGCGACGGGATCGAGCGTCACCCCGCTGCCCGGCGTCGAGGTCGACAATGACAAACAGATCGTCGTCGATTCGACCGGCGCGCTCGAACTCGCCAAGGTTCCCGAACACATGGTCGTGATCGGCGGCGGCGTCATCGGGCTCGAGCTCGGCAGCGTCTGGCGCCGGCTCGGTGCCAAGGTGACCTGCGTCGAGTTTCTCGACGAGATACTCCCCGGTTTCGACGGCGACGTACGCAAGGAATCGCGCAAGATCTTCAAGAAACAGGGCTTCGAGTTCAAGCTCGGCACCAAGGTTACCAAGGTTGCGGTGAAGGGCAAGCAGGCGACGCTGACGATTTAACCCGCCAAGGGCGGCGACAGCGAGACCCTTACTGCCG
>CAZHWG010000432.1:0-1591 GCA_964535925.1 uncultured Sphingorhabdus sp. | reverse complement strand
CTTGAAGTTGAACGCCCCGACATAAGCGCGCGTGTTTACCTCATGCTTGCCGAGCGTGACGATATCGAGCCCGTCGGAGACTTCCTCCCATACATTCTTGCTGGGATCGAGGTCGTCACGGCTCTGGTCAACATAGCCGAGCTTGACCGTGTCGCCGACGTCGATCTTGCCGCTATCGGGCTCTTCCTGTCCGGTGATCAGCCGGAAAAGCGTCGTCTTGCCCGCGCCGTTTGCGCCGATGACGCCGACGATGCCGCCCGGCGGCAGCGAAAAGCTCAAATCGTCGAACAGCAATTTTTCGCCATAGGCCTTGGTCAGCCCCTCGGCCTCGATCACCTTGCCGCCGAGCCGCGCGGGCGTCTGGATGAGGATTTGCGCCTTGCCCGGCGTGCGGCTTTCCTGCGCCTCGACGAGCTGGTCGAAAGCCTTGATCCGCGCCTTGGATTTGGTCTGGCGGGCTTTCGGAGATTGTCGAATCCATTCGAGCTCCTGGCTGATCGCCTTTTGCTTGCCCTTGTCCTCGCGCTCCTCCTGGTCGAGCCGCTTGGACTTCTTCTCGAGATAGCCCGAGTAGTTGGCTTCATAGGTGTAATAGCGTCCGCGATCGAGTTCGAGGATCCAGTTGACGACATTGTCGAGAAAATAGCGGTCATGCGTCACGAGGATGACGTTGCCCGGATAGTCGACGAGATGCTTTTCGAGCCACTGGACGCTTTCGGCGTCGAGATGGTTGGTCGGCTCATCGAGCAACAATATGCTTGGCTTTTCGAGCAGCAAACGGCAGAGCGCTATGCGGCGCTTCTCGCCGCCCGAGAGCATTTCAACGCCGCTGTCGCCGGGCGGGCAGCGCAGCGCGTCCATCGCGATTTCGAGCTGGTTGTCGAGCGTCCAGCCATCGACCGCGTCGATTTTTTCCTGAAGCTCGCCCATTTCCTCCATCAGCTTGTCGAAATCGGCATCTTCGGGCGGATCGGCCATCAGCGTCGAAATCTCGTTGAAGCGATCGACGAGATCGGCGACCGGACGGATGCCGTCCATGACGTTTTCCTTGACCGTCTTGCTCGCGTCGAGTTCGGGCTCCTGCGCGAGATAGCCGACGGTGACGCCGTCGCCCGGCCAGGCTTCGCCCTGAAATTCGGTGTCGATCCCGGCCATGATCTTCATCAGCGTCGACTTGCCCGACCCATTGGGGCCGACGATGCCGATCTTGGCGTCGGAATAGAATTGCAGGTGGATGTTATCGAGCACAGGTTTCTTAGCGCCGGGGAAGGTCTTGGACATGCCCTTCATGACGAATGAATATTGAGCGGCCATGGCTGGTCGAAACTCCGTATATGCGGGATGAATTTGAGCGCGATGTAGGCGAACGCGGCGAGCTTGGAAACAGACGGCGGCGCAAAAATATCCGTAAAGGCCGGAGGTGCCCAAAGCCTCGCCGATTTCCTGTTATTCGTCGAAGCAGAATGCCCTTTCGACTAGCGCGGGGCGATGCTGCGTTTCCATTCGGGCAAGCTGCCGCTAGGGCACCAGCATGAAAACTCTATTCCTCCCGCTCGCACTTTGCGCCGCCGCCCTCCCCTCGATTGCCGCC
>CAZHWG010000431.1:0-1594 GCA_964535925.1 uncultured Sphingorhabdus sp. | reverse complement strand
TGATCATTGCGCCGACATCGAGCGACGCCTCGATCACTGCCGCCTTGCGCGTATCGGCCGACACCGCGACGCCCGATTTCGCCAGCCGTTCGATTACCGGGACGACGCGTTCGATCTCATCGCCCTCCCATACGTCTGCGGCGCCGGGACGCGTCGATTCGCCGCCGACATCTACCAGCGCTGCTCCCGCCGCCGCCATCGCGAACCCGGCATCGGCCGCGGCCTGCGCATCGCAATGCTTGCCGCCATCGGAAAAGCTGTCAGGCGTGACGTTGAGGATGCCAGCAACCAACGGGGTATCGAAGCGCAGCGTGCGTCCGCCAAGCACCAGCGGGGGGCGGAGCGCTTCGATCCGCGCGATCGTCGCGCGCGCGGCTTCGGATTGCGCTCCGTCGAGCCTCCCGAGGAAGTCCTCAATACCGGCAATCGGCACGAATTGCGTCGCGCATCGTTCGCCGCCCTCGACTGCGATCACTTCGAAGGCTGAAAACCATAGCATGCCGTCCGCCACGCGCATGACCTGCCCGTCGAGCCCGAACGGCGCATCGACAAAAGCAGTCGGGCGAAAATAGAGATCGGCGGCGGCAGGGATGTCGGTCATGACCACTCCCTACCCGCTATCAGGGAAAGTGCGCCAGCCGGTATTCGGCGCGCAGCTTGTCGATCGGTTGCAGCCCGTCGGCGATCTCATAGTGCCAGAAGGTCCAGCCATTGCACGAGGGCGCGCCCTGGAGCAGAGCGCCGAGCTTGTGGATAGAGCCATCATGGTCCTTGGTGGCGAGCGAGCCATCAACGCGGACAACGGCCTTCCAGCGGCGATTGGCGTCGGTCAGGATTATGCCGGGCTTGATCATGCCGGTTTCGATAAGTGCGCCGAACGGCACCTTGGGCTGCGCGGCGTTCGATTTCATTATCGACAGCGCCGATTCGTCGAGCGGCAGCGCCAGGGCGATGCGTTCGAGCGCGACGCGGCAATAACGCGACTCGCGCTCGATGCCGATCCATCTGCGGCCCAATCGCCGCGCAACCGCGCCCGTCGTCCCGGTGCCGAAAAACGGATCGAGGACGATATCGCCGGGCTTGGTCGAGGCGAGCAGCACGCGGTAGAGCAACGCCTCGGGCTTTTGCGTCGGGTGCGACTTTCTGCCGCCGGTCTTGAGCCTCTCCTGACCCGCGCAGATCGGAATCAGCCAGTCCGAACGCATCTGCAACTCGTCATTTAATGTTTTCATCGTCTTATAGTTGAAGGTGTATTTGGCTTTCTCGCTCTTCGCTGCCCAGATCATCGTCTCATGGGCATTGGTGAAGCGTGTGCCGCGGAAATTGGGCATCGGGTTGGCCTTGCGCCAGACGATATCGTTGAGGATCCAATATCCTTCGTCCTGCAACGCCGCTCCGACGCGGAAAATATTGTGGTAGCTTCCGATCACCCAGAGCGTGCCGTCGGGCTTGAGAATCCGCCGTGCTTCCTTGAGCCATGCGCGGGTAAAGGCGTCATAGGCGGCAAAGGTATCGAACTTGTCCCAGTCATCGTCGACGGCATCGACCCGTCCGCCTTCGGGACGAAACAGGTCGCCGCCAAGCTGGAGGTTGT
>CAZHWG010000430.1:0-1596 GCA_964535925.1 uncultured Sphingorhabdus sp. | reverse complement strand
AGCGTGTCGAAGGGCAAAGTCTTGCCGAGCGCGTCGGAGAGCGCGCGGATAATCGTCCAGTCCTCGCGCGCATCGCCGGGCGGGAAGACGGCGCGCTCGCCGCGCTGAAGACGACCCTCGAGATTGACCCAGCTGCCGCTCTTTTCGGCATAGGCGGCTCCCGGAAGGATGACGTCGGCGGCGGCCGCGCCGGCTTCTCCATGATGGCCGATATAGACCTTGAACGCGCTCTCGAACGCCGCAAGATCGGCGTCGTCGGCGCCGAGCAGGAAGAGCAGTCCGGGCCCGGCCGCCGCAAGATCGGCGATGCCGCCGGGCTGCGCCCAGCCGAGCATCAGCCCGCCCATCCGCGACGCCGAAACATGGAGAACGTTGTAGCCGTTCCAATCCGCCTGTCCTGAGCCTGTCGAAGGGCGCACGAGGGCGAGGCTGTCGGCGAGCGCGAGGCTCGCGGCCTGCAAGCCGGGCAGCTTGAGTCCGCCCGCGCCGAGGATCAGCGCCGGGCGCTCGGCGTCGTTGAACGCCTTGGCGGCATGCTTGGGCAATTTGGCGGCAAGCGCGGCATCGTCGCCGAGCCACTCGACCTGATAGGTCAGATCGATCTCGGGCCCGATCGCGAAGACCTTCGCCCCCGCCTTGACCGCCTTGCGGATGCGCGTGTTGACGAGCGGCGCTTCCCAACGCGGATTGGCGCCGATCAGCAGGATCGCATCGGCGTTTTCGATACCCGCGATCGTGCTGTTGAAGTTAACCGCGGCAAGATTGGACACGTCATAGTCCATGCCGTTCTGGCGCCCCTCGATAAGCGTCGAGCCCAGCGCTGCGAGCAGCTTTTGCATCGCATAGAGCGCTTCGATCTCGACGAGATCGCCGCCGATCGCCGCGACATTGCTGCCGGCCTTTTTAGCGGCAACGGCGATCGCTTCGAACGCCTCGTTCCAGCTTGCGGGCTGCAATGCGCCGTCGCGGCGCACCCAGGGCTTGTCGAGGCGGTTGCGGTAGAGGCCGTCGACGGCGTGACGGGTCTTGTCGCTCGCCCATTCCTCGTTGACGTCCTCGTTGATGCGCGGCAGCGCGCGCAGCACTTCCCTGCCCCGGCTGTCCAAACGGATATTGGCGCCGACCGCGTCCATGACGTCGATCGACGGCGTCTTGCGCAGCTCCCAGGGGCGCGCTTCGAAGGCATAGGGCCGCGCGGTCAGCGCGCCGACCGGGCAGAGATCGACGACATTGCCCGACAGTTCGCTCTGCACGGCGTGTTCGAGATAGGTGGTGATCTCCATATTCTCCCCGCGCCCGACCGCGCCGATCTCCTCGACCCCGGCGACCTCCTGCGCGAAGCGGATGCAGCGCGTGCAATGGATACAGCGCGTCATGATCGTCTTGATCACCGGCCCCATGTATT
Organism: uncultured Sphingorhabdus sp.; assembly: GCA_964535925.1. Taxonomy (GTDB): domain Bacteria; phylum Pseudomonadota; class Alphaproteobacteria; order Sphingomonadales; family Sphingomonadaceae; genus Flavisphingopyxis. Next base: position 191 of record CAZHWG010000430.1, on the reverse strand, counting down.
TTTCGGTCACCGCGCGCTTGTTCATTTCGAAACGCGTATGACCCTTGCCATAGGCGATCGACTGATCCTGGAGATCGCATTCGCCGCCCTGATCGCAGATCGGGCAATCGAGCGGATGATTGATCAGCAGGAACTCCATCACCCCTTCGCGCGCCTTCTTGACCATCTCGGTGGTCGTGAAGATCTCCTGC
>CAZHWG010000429.1:0-1596 GCA_964535925.1 uncultured Sphingorhabdus sp. | reverse complement strand
CGTGACGATCATGCAGATGGACGAGGGCCTCGACACCGGCGCGATCCGCCTGATCGCGCGGACCCCGGTGCTGACCAAGACCGCGGGTGAGCTGACCGCCGAGATCGCCAATATCGGCGCCAATGCGATGGTCCGCGTTTTGGCTGATATCGATGCCTTTCCCCCCGTGCCGCAGCCGATCGAGGGCGCGACCTATGCGGCCAAGATCGCCAAGGACGAGGCGCGGCTCGATTTCGCCTTTCACGCCGCCGAGCTCGTCCGCATGGTCCGCGCGTTCAATCCGGCACCCGGCGCGTGGTTCGTCCACGAGGGCGAACGCCTGCGCGTCCACGCGGCCGGAGCAGACGCTTGCGAGGCGAACACCGCCGCGCCCGGGACGGTGATCGACGACCGGCTGGGCATCGCGACCGGCTGCGGGATATTCCGCCCGACCAGCATCCAGCGCGCCGGGCGGCCGCGCATGCCGATCGATGCCTTCCTGCGCGGGTTCGACCTGCCTTCCGGCACGCGACTAGGCTGAGCGATGCCGCGGTTCGCGCTGACCATCGAATATGACGGCCGCCCGTTCTTCGGCTGGCAGCGGCAGCGCAACGGCCCGAGCGTCCAGCAGGCGATCGAGGAAGCGATCGCGCGCGTCGTCGGCGAAGAGGTCCGCATCCATGCAGCGGGCCGCACCGATGCGGGCGTCCACGCAACCGCGATGCGGGCGCACTGCGATATCGAGACGCGCATCGCGCCGTTCCGGCTCGGCGAGGCGATCAACGCGCACCTGCGCCCGGCCCCTGTCGCGATCATCGCCTGCGAGATCGTCGCCGACGACTGGCACGCGCGCTTTTCGTGCCTCGGGCGGCGCTATCGCTACGACATCATCAGCCGCCGCGCACCGCTGACCTGGCAGGACGGGCTGGCGTGGCGCGTCGTGCCCGCGCTCGACGAGGTCGCGATGCAGGCCGCCGCCGACTGCCTCGTCGGCCATCACGATTTCACCACCTTCCGTTCGGCGCATTGCCAGGCGCAAAGCCCGCTGCGTACGCTCGACCGGCTCGATGTCACGCGCGATGGCGACCGCATTTCAGTATTCGCCGAAGCGCGCAGCTTCCTCCACCACCAGGTTCGATCGATGGTCGGCTGCCTCGCGCTGGTCGGCCAGGGAAAATGGACGCCAGACGACATGCGCGCCGTCCTCGCAGCGCGCGACCGCACGCGGCTCGGCCTCAATGCCCCGCCCGATGGCCTGTTTTTCGTGGGTGCGGACTATCCTGACTGACAGCCATCTCCCCTGAAGGGAGAAGGGCTAGATCCCGAACAGGCGTGCCAAGGCCTTGTCGAGCATCACCAGCTGCCAGAGCAGTCGCCCGTGGTCGCTGAGGCCGCTGCGGTGCGCGGCGACGACGCGGGCGATCTCGTGGACGTCGAACCAGTCGCTGCGTGCAAGCGCAGAATTGCTCGCCAGTTGTTCGGCGTCCTCCGCCAGAGGTCCGCGAAACCAGTCGGAGATCGGCGTGACGAAGCCCATTTTCGGGCGATAGAGGATGTCCTTGGGCAGATAGCGCTCGAGCGCCTTTTTCATGACGTATTTGCCCTGCCCGCGGCGCA
>CAZHWG010000428.1:0-1604 GCA_964535925.1 uncultured Sphingorhabdus sp. | reverse complement strand
CCTTCTGGGGCGCAATATTGTCGCCCTTGTCGTTGACGATCAGGTCCTTCTTGCGATCGGTGATGACGATCCGGCCCTTGTTGTCGAAATGGCCGATGTCGCCGGTGTGGAGCCAGAGTTCGCCCGTGTGATCATCGGGATCGGGTTTCAGCGTACGCGCGGTTTCCGCCTCGTTGCGCCAATAGCCGTGCATAACCAGCTCGCCGCGCACCAGCAGTTCCCCATCGGCAGCCACGCGCACCTCCACCCCTCGCAGCGGCGGGCCGACGGTGTCCATCTTGAGGCCGGCGCTCGGGCGGTTGCAGCTGATCACCGGCCCCGATTCGGTCTGGCCATAGCCCTGCAGCATCGTGATGCCGAGCGAATGGAAGAAGATGCCGATTTCGGGGTTGAGCGGCGCGCCGCCCGACACCATCGCCTTCACCCGGCCGCCGAACTTTGCCGATATCTTTGGCAGCAGCGTACGGTGGAGGATCGCGTCCATCGGCTTGTCCCACAGCGGAACATGTCCGCGATAGCGTTTGCTGCCGATCGCCAGCGCGCGCGACAACAGGAAGTTCGCCAGCCCGCCCTGTTTCTCGAGCGCCTTGAGCATGCGCTGGCGGATCACCTCGAACAATCTCGGGACGACGACCATGATCGTCGGCCGGACTTCCTCGATGTCGCTCATCAGCTTGTCGAGGCCGCGCGAATAATAGATCTGCCCGCCGAGCCCGATCGGAAAGAACTGCCCGCCCGAATGTTCATAGGCGTGGCTCAGCGGCAGGAACGATAGGAACACCTCGTCGTCCCAGCCGAAATCGTTCTGGATGACTTCGACGCACGCCTCGACATTGTGCAGGATCGCGCCGTGCGATTGCATCACGCCGCGCGGCGCGCCGCCGGTGCCGCTGGTGTAGATGATGCAGGCAAGATCGTTGCGCTGGACGCTCGCGGCGCGTTCGACGTAGCGATCGACGCGCGTTTCGCCGCCATGGACGAGGTCGTTCCAGTCGAGCAACGCTACCGCGCTGCGCTGCCCCGACTTGAGCGGCTCCATTGATATCACGGTGTGTGCCTCGGACTGGATCGCGGCGGGCATCACCGTGCGTGCCAGCTTGGCGGTCGAGACGATGATCGCCTTCGCCCCGCTATTGTCGAGGATGTGCTGGTGGTCGCGCTCGGTGTTGGTCGTGTAGGTCGGCACGGTAACACAGCCCGCCGCCATGATCGCGAGGTCGGCGATACACCATTCGGGTCGGTTCTCGCTGACCAGCATGACGGTCTCGCCGGGCAGCAGACCCGCCTCCGTGAGCGCGTCGGCAAGCGCGGCGACCTGCGCCGCCGCCTGGCGCCAGCTGATCGAGGTCCAGTCGCGCCCGTCCTTGTGCCACAGGAACGGCGTGTCGCCCTTTTCCTTGGCTCGCGTGAAGAACATCGTCACGAGGTTGGGGAATGATTCCATTACGCGCTGTTTCGCCATCGTCGCTCCTCTCGAGTTCCGGCGGTCTGCGCCGCCCTGGAACGTCCCTTTATTCCTTAACCCAGCCGCCTTCGCTGCGTGGATCGGCAGCCCCTACCCATGTGCCGCCGCGCCATTCGATTGCATTCGCCTTGAAGCCCGG
>CAZHWG010000427.1:0-1614 GCA_964535925.1 uncultured Sphingorhabdus sp. | reverse complement strand
GATTCGCCCTTCGCCTTTGCCATATCGAACCGCGAACTGACGCGCTTCCTGGGCGAGGCGAACCAGAAATATGGTGCGATTTCGACCCCCTGCCTGACGATGGCGGAAGCGACGAGCCGCGACAGCGCGCGGATGACGACAGAACAGCGAATCGCCGCCGCCGCGCGGGCGAAGCGCGATGCAGAAGCCGCGGCCAGGCGGAACGCCGCGCTCGAACAGGCGCACGCCGCCAACGAAACGAGCCGCGAGAACCGCATGGCGCTGGCGCTCGCACTGTTCGTCTTCGGCGCGCTGGCGCTCGGCGCAGCGGGCCTGTTCACCACCAAGGACCGCGAACGCGATGCAAAGATTGCCGGCGGAGTCGGCGGAGTACTGATGCTCGCCGCCCTGATCGTCTTCCTGACACGACCGTCGCCAACCGACATCACGGTTCCCGACATTGCCCGCGACGGCGGCGGACCAGCAAAGGCCAGCCTTGCGGCAACGGGCAAGCTTCTTTGTACCATCGCGCCCGAGCGGAGCCGGATAACCGTTTCGCCGACCGACGACGTCGCGCTCGACTTCGACGAAGCCGGCTGCGTCAACGGACGAACCCAATATGCGCTTGGCAGCGACGGCCTGTGGAGTCGCGTCCTCGTCCCCAATGAGGAAGCAACCGTATCGGTGCTGAGCTTCGATCCCGCCGACGCGACCTATCGCAGCCAGCGCTACCTGCTCGACGCCGAAACCATGGCGCGCGCCCGCGAGTTGCGCGCCAACGTCTCGACCAAGCAGTGCACTGCCGATCCCGCCGCGGTCGAGGCGCTCGGCGTCCAGCAGGACGCGATCCTCGCGATGCTGCCCGCCGATCCCAATGAGCGGCTCGTCTACGACTGCCGCAAGACGCGCTAAATCCGCATCTGCACGCGGGCGGGGCGCACGCACTTGCAAGCCGCACGAGGCGATGCTAGGCGCGCCGCAACTCGCGATGCGGACTCCCCTCGGATGCCCGCATTTTTTGCGCGAATCACTTAATCGGGCTTCCAAAAAGGACATTGGGCGCGTGGATCATTCCGGCGGCATGCAGGCCAACATTCAAGCGAGCCTGGGCGGGCGTTACGCGATCGCCCTGTTCGATCTGGCGAACGAGCGCGGAGCGCTTGGCGCGGTCGAATCGAGTCTCGCCAAGCTCGGCGAAGCGATCGCCCAGTCGAGCGACTTCAAGGCGCTGATCACCAATCCAATGCTGTCGCGCGCGCAGGCAGGCAAAGCCGTCGACGCCGTCGCCGGCTCACTCGGCCTCGATTCGCTGACCCGCGATTTCCTCGGCGTCGTCAGCGCCAACCATCGCCTCGCCGACCTTCCCGCAATGGCGCGTGCGTTCAAGCTGCTTGCCGCCGACCAGCGCGGCGAAGTCGATGCCGAAGTCGTCTCGGCGCGCCCGCTGTCGAGCGGCCAGGTGACCGCGCTCAAGGCCAAGCTCAAGACACACGTAGGCCGCGACGTGACGCTGACGCAAAAAACCGACCCCGAGATTCTCGGCGGGCTGATCGTCAAGATCGGCAGCCAGATGATCGATTCCTCGATCCGCACCCGTTTGAACACCCTCGCCCTCGCGATGAAGGGCTGAAAGCC
>CAZHWG010000426.1:0-1620 GCA_964535925.1 uncultured Sphingorhabdus sp. | reverse complement strand
GATCAGATGCGCAACTTCGGTCGACCCAGTGAAAACCACGCCCGCGATCTCGGCATGGCCGGTCAGTGCCGCACCGACGACTTCGCCGCGCCCGGGAAGGAAATGGAGCACGTTGCCGGGCACGCCGGCAGCAAGCAGAGCGCGCACCGCTTCATGCGCGATAACCGGGGTCTGTTCGGCGGGCTTGGCGAGCACGGCATTGCCTGCCGCCAATGCGGCACCGACCTGTCCGAGGAAGATCGCCAGCGGGAAATTCCACGGGCTGATGCAGGTGAACAGGCCCCGCCCCTCAAGGATCAGCTCGTTACGCTCGCCGGTCGGTCCAGGAAGAAGCACAGCATGTTCGAAATGCTCACGCGCTCCCGCGGCATAATAGCGCAGGAAATCGACCGCTTCACGTAGTTCGGCGATCGCATCGGCCAGCGTCTTGCCTGCTTCGTCCATGGCTAGCGCGAGAAACTTGGGAGCCTCAGCTTCGAGCAGGTCGGCGGCCTTTTCGAGCCGCGTCGCACGAAAATCGCCGCCTGCGAGGCTCCATTCGCGCTGCGCGGCAAGCGAGAGTGCAATCGCATCGTCGATTTCGCTCAGGCTTGCTTCGACGCACTGCCCTATCGGATCGCCGGTCGCCGGATTGATCACCGCCAATGCGCTGTCGCCCTGCCCTTCACGCCCACCGACGATCGGCCCGACATGCCAGTCATGACGGCGATGCTTCGCCATGTCGGCCATCAGTGCTTCAGCCTGTCCAGGCTCGCCGAGGTCATAGCCCTGACTGTTGCGCCGCTGCGGCAGAAACAGTTCGGCTCCGGTGGCGATGCGCGGTGCCGTGACATCGACCTGCTCTCGCGCGTCGACCGACAGATCCTCGATCGTCACGTCTGGATCGCTGAATTGGTGGACGAACGAACTGTTGGCGCCGTTCTCGAGCAGGCGGCGAACGAGATAGGCGAGCAGGTCCTTGTGCGTGCCCACCGGCGCATAGACCCGCACCGGGCGCGGGGGCGGCGCTATGTCGCGCATCGCATCGTGCGCGCCTTCGCCCATGCCGTGCAGGCGCTGCAGTTCATAGCCACGCTCGCCGGCAAACAGCTTGGCGACGAAGGCGATCGTCATTGCATTGTGAGTCGCAAAAGCGGGGTAGATGTGATCGGTCATTCCGCGCAGCAATTGGGCGCAACGCAGATAGCACAGGTCGGTATGCGGCTTGGCAGTCCAGACGGGAAAATAATCGGTGCCCGCAACCTGCGAACGTTTGATCTCGGTATCCCAATAGGCGCCTTTGACGAGCCGCAGTGCGAGATGCACGTCGTGTTTCTGGGCGAGCGCATAGACCAGCTTCACCAGTTCGGGCGCGCGCTTCGAATAGGCCTGGACGACAAGCCCCAGTCCGCTCCAGCCATCGGCCACACCAGCTTCGACGAGACCGGTAACGATATCGAGATGCGGTTCGAGCCGGTCCGATTCCTCGGCGTCGAGCGTCATCGGGATGTTTGCCGCCCGTGCCTGCAAAGCAAGTTCGACGACGCGCGGCAGAAGCTCGTCGCGCACGCGGTCCATCTGGAGATATTCGAAGCGCGGATGGAGCGCGGAAAGCTTGACGGAAATGCCGTGGTTGGTGTG
>CAZHWG010000425.1:0-1633 GCA_964535925.1 uncultured Sphingorhabdus sp. | reverse complement strand
GCTCAAGGGCGACAAGAAAAGCTACCAGATGGATCCCGCCAACGGGGCCGAGGCTCTGCGCGAAGTCGCGCTCGATATCGCCGAGGGCGCCGACTCCGTGATGGTCAAGCCGGGCCTTGCCTATCTCGACATCGTCGCGCGCGTCCGTAGCGCATTCGACGTCCCCGTCTTCGCCTACGCCGTGTCGGGCGAATATGCGATGATCGAGGCCGCCGCCGCGGCGGGTGCGGGGGACCGCGATGCGCTCGTCCTCGAAACGCTCATGGCCTTCAAGCGCGCGGGTTGTTCGGGCATGCTGACCTATCATGCGGCGCATGCGGCCAGGCTGCTCAATGGCTGATTTCCGCCACGAGACCGACCGGCTGATCCTGCGCGACTGGCGGGCCGGCGATGCCGACCGGTTTTTCGCGTTGCTCAATACGCCCGCGGTGATGCGCTGGCTCGGCGGCGTCCAGGATCGCGGTGTGTTCGACGCGGCGGTGGCGCGGATCGAGGGCTATCGCCGCGACTACGGACACAGCTTCTGGATCGTCGAGCGCAAGGACGATGGCGGCCACCTGGCGGGAGAGATGCTCGGCTTTTGCGGGCTCAAGCGCTCGAATGTCGAAGGCGAAAAGGTCTTCGGCATGGTCGAAGTCGGCTGGCGCCTGCGCGAGGACGCCTGGGGCCACGGCTATGCCGGGGAAGCCGCGCTCGCCAGCCTCGACCTCGCCTTCACCCGCTTCGATGCGCAAGAGGTCGTCGCGCTGACCGTCGCGGGCAACACGTCGAGCTGGAGGCTGATGGAGCGGCTCGGCATGACGCGCGCACCCGCGCTCGATTTCACCGACCCGCGCTATGCCGCCGAACTCAACCCGACGATCGTCTACGCCATCGATCGCGAGACCTGGGCGGCGCAGCGACAGGAGCAGGCAGCATGACGCATCGCCCCGACGTTTCGATCATCGCGATCCACGGCAAGTTCCCCCGCATCGACGACAGCGCGTTCATTGCGCCGGGCTGTCGTATCATCGGAGATGTCGAGATCGGGCCCGACGTCAGCATCTGGTACAATTGCGTCCTGCGCGGCGACGTCAACCGGATCGTCGTCGGCGCGCGCAGCAACATCCAGGACGGTAGCGTGGTCCATTGCGACAGCGCCGACGAGGACCACCCCGATGGCTATCCCACGATCATCGGCGAAGACGTGCTGATCGGCCATCTCGCGATGGTCCATGGCTGCGTGCTCGAAGACCGCGCGTTCGTCGGGCTCGGCGCGATCGTCATGTCGGGCGCGCGGATCGAAAGCGACGCGATGCTGGCGGCGGGCGCGATGCTGACCGGCGGCAAGACGATCGCGGCGCGCCAGCTGTGGACCGGGCGTCCGGCGAAATATCTCCGCGACCTGCCCGAACGGGCGATTGCCGAGATGCGCGCGGGCGTTGCCCATTATGTCGAAAACGGTCGCAATCACCGCGCCGCGCTGGACGCTTCGATCAGGCCCGATTGAGCGCGGCGAGCAGGCGGTCGATCGTCGCCTGCTGCGCTGCCACCATCGTTACCAGCCGATCGCGCAATGCGGTCAGCGCGTCGACCCCTGCACGCTCACCCGAATCGGCGCGCGCGATGATCAGCGCATCGGTCTCGGCGAGGG
>CAZHWG010000424.1:0-1657 GCA_964535925.1 uncultured Sphingorhabdus sp. | reverse complement strand
CGTTCGTCTGTTTGTAGCGAACCCCGGCAGTCACCTTGAGGCGACGGCTGAGGCTGTAGCCCGCGCCGACGTCGACCGAGGCCGCCTCGTCGGGATTGAGCGTCCGCGCACCGCTAGCCGCAGCGCCATCCTGCCCGACCTTGAGTTCGGTGCTGAACCGCGATTTACGCGTCGTCGTTTCGGGCGCACGCGCCTTGGGCAGCGTGGCAAGGTCGAGGCCTGGGCCGGCATCGGGAATGGTGAACTTGGTATAGCCGACCGACTTGCCGAGATTGTATGCGACCGGCGCGATCGCCAGCGGCTTGTCGCGTTCGGTCGACAAGATATTCTGCGCAGTCGTCGTGCCGAGCGAACGCGCGGGCGCACGCACCACGACGGTAATCGCGCGGCTGCCGTCGGCCGAGCGGGCAACGACCGGGGTGAAGCGGAAATTGCGCTTGGTCGCGTCCGAAACCTTGGCGTAGCGTTCGATCAGGCGCGGATCGCCCGTCGCCGGGGTAAACTGTCCGGCCATCGCCGCGACGTCCATCGTGCGGTCCTGCAGCGACACGGCAGCGCTCAGCGCAGGCGACGCGAATAGCGTCACAACCGCGCCGGTTGCCATCAATGCTGCAATGATCGCCTTCGATTTCACCGCTTCGCGACTCCACACCCATGTGTTCATTTCAATATCTAGCACATAGCTGGGGACGATGGCGAATCGAACAAGGGCAATTCGGCGAAAGCTGAGATGGTGTTGCACAAGCCCCACAGTCTGCGTCCGGCGCCGGAGCGACGTCGACGCGCTTGCTCCGCTTCGGCTTGGCGGTTAGACGTGCTGCCAACGCTTCCCTGCCCACCATGCCGCAGAGCTAACCCTCGCCGTATCGAAAGCCATTCAGCCATGACCCGTTTCGCCTTCTCTTCCGTCAAAACCTTTATCGCCGCCGGCGCAATCGCGCTTGCCCTGGCGGGTTGCGCCTCGAAAGATCGCCCCATGGCCGATCTTGCCGCGGCGCAGACGACGACGATCGGGGTCAACAGCTATCTGTGGCGCGCCAGCCTCGAAACGCTGTCGTTCATGCCGCTGACGCAGGCCGACAGCAACGGCGGCGTCATCGTCACCGACTGGTACGCCAATCCGTCCAACCCCGGCGAGCGCGTCAAGGTGACCGTCTCGATCCTCGACAGCGACCTGCGTGCCGATGCGCTGCGCGTCGCCGCGTCGCGCCAGGTCGCGAGCGGCACCAGCTGGGTCGATGCGCCGGTTGCCGCTGCAACCGTCCAGAAGCTCGAGGAAATCATCCTCACCAAGGCGCGTTCGCTGCGCCAAAGCGCCATCGCGGGCTGATCCGGCCCGCCCATGATCGCTAGACGGGGCGCATTATGACAGATCAGCGGTTCAACCCGCTCGCCGGCGATGCGCGCTGGCAGGCGCGCTGGGAGCAGGACGCGACCTTCGTCGCCGACGACGCGAGCCCGAAGCCCAAGACCTATATTCTCGAGATGTTCCCCTATCCGTCGGGGCGCATCCATATCGGCCATGTCCGCAACTATACGATGGGCGATGTCCTCGCCCGCTACAAGCGGATGACCGGGCATGAAGTGCTCCACCCAATGGGCTGGGACGCGTTCGGCATGCCCGCCGAAAACGCCGCGATGGAAAAGGGCGTCCACC
>CAZHWG010000423.1:0-1659 GCA_964535925.1 uncultured Sphingorhabdus sp. | reverse complement strand
CCGGCAGCATGGAGCGCGCGCTCAACGAGACCGACCGGCGGCGCGAGAAGCAGGTGATCTACAACGCCGAGCACGGCATCACGCCGACGACGATCAAGAAGAACATCGGCGACATCATCGCGCACGTCGCGTCGAAGGACATGGTGACGGTGCCGTTGGGCGACGACCGGCCGGTCCACCTCGTCGGGCATAACCTGCGCGCCTATATCCAGGACCTCGAAAAGAAGATGCAGGCCGCCGCCGCCGACCTCGAGTTCGAGGAGGCGGGGCGCATCCGCGACGAGATCCGCAAGCTCGAGGCCGACGAGCTCGGCCTCGGTGTCCACGAACAGCTCGCGCAGATCCGGGGACGCTCGACCGAGGGCAAGCCCGGCACGCGCAAGGGGCGCTACGGCAAGGTGCAGCGCAAGATGCGCTAGTGCCGCCTAGCGCAGGACGCCGCTGGCGCGCTGGCGCAGGGCGTACCACAGCAGCAGCAAGCCGACGCCGGCGATGATCGCGACGACGAGCACGTTGTTCATGTCGCCCGGCGGCGGGGTGACGAACAGCTGATAGGAAAAGCTCAGCACCATGCCGATCAGCGAGGCGATAAAGGCGTGGACCGCGTAGCGGCTGCGCAGGAGCAGCAGGATCGCGCCGGCGAGACCCGCCCAGACGCCGAGGCCCCAGCCGATGTCCGCATAGAGCGGCATCGACTCCATATAGGCGAACATCACCGCCGGGTCGGCGTCGGGCATCATCGATTTGACATAGTCGGCATTGTGCTGGCGGCTCATCAGATAGTCGTAGCCGCCAAAGGCGTTCCAGATGAGCGCAAGGCCGCCGACGATCCACAGGTGAACCGGCGTGCGACCGCCCTCACCGACGATTGTTTCCTGCTGTTCCATGATGTTTCTCCTCTCCCCAGCGCGTCGTGCGCGCGTCCCTTACATAGATCAATCGGACCAAAATGTCAGCGGCCTTGGCGCTCGCCGGCGGGCATGGCATAGCCGGGCAAAATCCAGTGGGGGAGTCTGCCCGATATGACCGTTTGCCACCGTTTCGCCGTTGCCGGTGCCGCCATGCTGCTCGCTTCGTGCAGCGCCATGGCGCAGGGCCCCGCCAGCGCGGGAACCACCCCCGCCGAGGCGAAGGACGAGCCCGCCAAGCCCTATGTCCCGCTGTCGTCGACGACGCGCCATTCGGGCACCTTCGGCGGCCAGACGGTCGACTACAGCGTGACCGTCGCCGAAACCGTGCTCAAGGACGACAAGGACGAGACGCCCAAGGCGGCGATCGTGACGACCGCCTATGTCGCCGAGCCGCGCGATCCGAGCCGGCCGGTCACCTTCCTGTTCAACGGCGGCCCCGGATCGGGTTCGGTCTGGCTGCAGATGGGCGCATTCGGGCCCAAGCGCGTCGCGATCCCGTCGGACGCGAAGGACGACGGCGCCGCGCCCTATCCGCTGCTCGACAATCCCGACAGCCTGCTCGACGTCACCGACCTCGTCTTCATCGATCCGGTCGGCACCGGCCTGTCGCACGTGATCGGCAAGACCGAGGGCAAGGACTATTGGGGCGTGACCAAGGACGCGAAATCGGTCGCCGACGTCATCCGCCGCTGGCTCAACGACAACGGCCGCTGGAACAGCCCCAAGTTCCTCGGCGGCGAAAGCTATG
>CAZHWG010000422.1:0-1676 GCA_964535925.1 uncultured Sphingorhabdus sp. | reverse complement strand
CTTTCAGCCCGGCATCTCGTCCTCGGCCAACGGCCCGCTCGGGACCACCTCGAATGTGCGCATCCGCGGTCTTGGCGGGGCCTATGTGCCGGTCATCATCGACGGTATCGACGTGACCGACCCGGCAAGCAGCGGCGGCGGTTTCGATTTCGGCGGGCTGACGAACAGCGGGCTGGGCCGAATCGAGGTGCTCAAGGGCTCGCAATCGGCGCGCTTCGGGCTCAATGCCATCGGCGGCGTGATCGCCATCGAGAGTCTGCGCCCGACCGAGGACGGCGTGCATGGCTTTGTCGAGGCGGAGAGTGGCCGCTACGACACGCAACGCGGGGTTCTGGGCCTGACCGCGCGCACCGCGCGCACCGATCTGGCGTTTTCGCTCAGCCGGATCGAGACCGACGGCTTTTCCGCCTCGGCCTTTGGCACCGAGGATGACGGTCACGAGGCGACGCAGGCCAATCTCTACCTGCGCCATCAGGTCAACGATGTTTTCGCCGCAGGGCTGAGTGCGCTCTACATCGACTCGGACACCGAATTCGACGAGTTCGGCGGCGACGGTGCGGTGCCCTTCGACGAGGTGACGCGCACCGAGGCCAAGGGCGCGCGCGTCTTTGCCGAGCTTCAGACCGGCGCCTTTGCGCATGAGGTCGCGCTGACGTATTTCGACTCCGAGCGCACCAGCTTTTCCAACGGCGTTGCCAGCCCCTTCGAGGGCGAGCGGCGGCGCATCGACTATCGCGGCAGCTATGACGCAGGCGGCATCTGGGTGCTCAACTATGGGACGGATTACACCGAAGAGGAGGATCTCAACCAGAAGATCGACATCACCGGCGTGCAGGCGGAACTGCTCATCGCGCCCACCGACGCGCTGGATCTCGCCTTTTCGGTCCGCAATGACGATCATTCCGAATTCGACGCGGAACTGTCGTCGCGCGCCGCCCTGGCCTGGCGGATGCAAGAGGATCTGATCCTGCGCGCCTCGGTCTCGGACGGGTTCCGTGCCCCGACCCTGGTGCAGCTCGATCCGTTCTTTGGCGATCCGACCTTCCAGCCGGAAACCAGCATCAGCTACGATCTCGGGCTTGAGAAGCTGTTCGCGGATCGGGGATTCGTTCGCGCCACGCTGTTTTACACCGAGATCGACAACCAGATCTTCTTTGACGGCACCTCGGTGCGCTGCCCGAGCGGGTTTGGATGTTTCGAGCAGGGCGATTTCGAGGGGCAGGGGATCGAGCTGTCCGCCGGCTACGACATCAACGACGTCCTCAGCCTCTCGGCCGCCTATACCTTTACCGATGCACAGGAGAACGGGCAGGACGCCGCGCGGGTGCCGCGCCACGACATCGCGATAGGTCTGGATGCGCAGATCACGCCGCGCCTCACGGGACAGATCACGATCCAGCATTTCGCCGACATCACCGCCTCGCCCTTTGCGCCGCCGGTGAACAAGGTGGGCGATTACACGCTGGTGCATCTCAATGCCGCCTATGCGCTCACCGATGAGCTTGAGGCGTTCCTGCGCGTCGAGAACCTGTTTGACGAGGATTACGAAACGGCGGGCGGCTTCAACACCTCGGGGGCTGCCGCCTATGTGGGGCTGCGTGCGTCCTTTTAGGCTCATATCGCTTGGCGCCGCCCTTGCCTGCGCAGGGGCGGCGCTGGCCGATCCGGCCCCGGCG
>CAZHWG010000421.1:0-1681 GCA_964535925.1 uncultured Sphingorhabdus sp. | reverse complement strand
TTGTCGGCACCTTTCGACTTGATGCCGTCGCCCCTGGTATTTTCGACCGCGAAATCGCGCAAAGTGACATTGTCCGATGTGACCAGCAGCCCCTCGCCCGCAGCAAGCTGGCCGGTAAAGTCGAGCACGCTGGCATCCTGCCCCGCGCCCTTGACCGTCACCCCGTCGACGTCGAGCGACAGGCCATCGGTCAGGACAAAACGCCCGGCACCGAGCTCGACCGTGTCGCCCGGCTGCGCGACGATCAGCGCCTCTTGCAAGCGCTCCTGCGCGCCTTCGCCTGGCGCGACCGAAATCGTATCGGCGAGCGCGGGTGACGAGAGCGAGATGGCGGCAAGCGCCGCACCGACAATGATTTTCTTCATGAACGCGATCATGCGCGGATCGCCGCCACTGTCAATCCCGGGCTTTTTCTAGCCCTTGTGCAGGATCCACTCGGTGCCCATCGCGATATGCAGCTCGGTGCTGTCATAGATCGGCAGGACGTTGGCCTTCGGATCGACGATCATGCGCAATTCGGTCGAGGCCAGGACAACGGCATCGACGTCCTCCTGGTCGTAATTGGTCAGGTAGGTTTTCATCGTCCGTTCGGAATCGCGCGTCGCCTTGCCGTGCATCAGCTCTTCGTAAATAATCCGCTCGATCTCCTCGACGCGATCATCGCGTGGTTCGACGAGCTTGATGCCGTAACGTGTCAGGCGCCGGCGGTACCAGCCCTCGGCCATGACATTGGCGGTCCCGACGATCGCGACGCAGCCGACCTTGTCGGCCTTGAGAGCCTTGCCGACCGCTTCGGCGATATGGAGCAGCGGCACGCCGATCGCCGCCTCGACCTCGCGCGCGACGCGATGCATCGAATTGGCCGCGATCATGATCGCGCCCGCACCCGCCGCTTCGAGCCGCTGCGCCGAGGCGATCAGAATCTGCGCGACCCGGGCCCAGTCGTCGTCGCTGCGCGCACGGGCGATATCGGCGAAATCGAGGCTTTCGATCAGCAGCGGCGCGCTCGACAGGCCGCCCCTCGCCTTGTTCACGCTCTTGTTGAGATGGCGATAATAGAGCTCGGTCGAAGCCCAGCTCATCCCGCCGATCAGGCCCAGCTTGCGCATCAATCGAGCGCCTTCACGATGCCGTCGACCATCTTCTTCGCATCGGCGAGCAGCATCATCGTGTTGTCGCGGAAGAACAGCTCGTTCTCGACCCCGGCATAGCCCGCGCCGCCCATCGACCGCTTGAGGAACAGCACCGTCTTCGCCTTGTCGACGTCGAGCACGGGCATGCCGTAGATCGGCGAACTCTTGTCGGTCTTGGCCGCCGGGTTGGTGACATCGTTGGCGCCGATGACGAAGGCGATGTCGGCCTGCGAAAATTCCGAATTGATATCCTCCAGTTCGAACACCTCGTCATAGGGCACGTTGGCCTCTGCCAGCAGGACGTTCATGTGCCCCGGCATGCGCCCGGCGACCGGATGGATCGCGTATTTGACACTGACACCCTCTTCCTTGAGCTTGTCGGCCATTTCCCTCAGCGCGTGCTGCGCCTGCGCCACCGCCATGCCATAGCCCGGCACGATGATGACGCTTTCGGCCTGCTTCATCAGGAACGCGGCGTCTTCCGCGCTGCCCGCCTTCCACGGCCGGTCGATCTTGGCCGCGCCATCGCTTGGCCCGCTTTCCGCGCC
>CAZHWG010000420.1:0-1683 GCA_964535925.1 uncultured Sphingorhabdus sp. | reverse complement strand
ATCTACCTCGCGACGCCGTTCTTCGTGATTCCCGAGGTCGTGATGGCGCGCGCGCTTGAATTTCGCAAACAGGCGCTGGTCAATCTGATCGCAGCGATCACCGGCGCGGCGACCGCGCTGACGCTCGCGCTCAACGATTATGGTGTGTGGACGCTCGTCTATGCGCCGATCGTCCTGTTCTGGACGCGCGCGATCGGACTGACGATTGCCGCGCGGCTGCTCGTCTGGCCGAGCTTCGACCTGCGCGGGACGGGCAAGATGCTCGGCTTCGGCGGCGCGATTCTCCTGACCCAGCTGCTCTGGCTGATCCAGTCGCAGTCGGACATCTTTATCGCCGGGCGCAGCTTCGCCCCGCGCGAACTCGGCCTTTATGCCGAGGCCTTGTTCCTCACACAGGTGCTGATGAGCAAGTTCGTCCCGCCATTGAACGAGGTCGCCTTCCCCGCCTATTCGCGGATCCAGCACGACATCGCCGCCCTGCGCGCGGGCTTCCTCAAGGCGATGCGGCTGGTCGGGCTGGTCACCTTCCCCGCCTATCTCGGCATCGTCGCCACCGCCGGGCCGCTGATCGAGACGTTGCTCGGCCCCAAATGGGTCGCGATGACGCCGCTGGTGCGAATCATCGCGCTGTCGATGCCGGTGATGACGCTGCAGATCCTCTTCTCGCCCGCGACCACCGCGCTGGGCCGTCCGCGAATCGCGACGCAGACTGCGGGCTTCGGCGCGGTCGCGTTCACCCTCGCCTTTTTGGTAGGCGTGCAATTTGGGCCCGTCGGCCTGTCGATCGCGTGGCTCGCCGCCTCGCCCGCCCTGCTCGCCTGCACCTATTGGCTGTCGCGCCGCCTGATCGGATTCACGCTTGGCGATATCTGGCGCTCGGCGCGCAGCGGCCTCGTTCCCGCTATCGCGATGGCGCTGATCGTCACCGGCGTCGACCTGTTGCTCGTCGATCTCGTCGCGCCGCTGCGGCTGGCGCTGCACGTCGCCGCCGGGATGGCCAGCTATGCTGGCCTGCTGTTCGTCTATGATCGCCCCGCCCTGGTCGACGCGATCGCGACGCTGCGCGGGCGCGCGGCCTGAACCGTCGCGCCGGCGCTTACACCGCCTGGATATACTGGCGCATGCCCTCGGCCTCGGCCTCGATCTTGTCGATGCGGTATTTGACGAGGTCGCCGATCGAGATGAAGCCGCGCATCGTCCCGTGTTCGACGATCGGCAGGTGGCGGATGCGCCGCTTGGTCATCAGCGACAGCGCGGCGAGCGCGCCGGTGTCGCTCGTCGCGGTCACCGCAGGCGCGGTCATCGCCTCGTCGACGGGCAGGTCGAACGCGGCGTCGCCCTTCGCCGCGATGCAATAGACAAGGTCGCGCTCGGAAAAGACGCCGATCACCGTCTTGCCGTCCATCACGGGCACCGCGCCGATGCGATGCTCGGCCAGGCGGGCGACCACCGCGCGGACCGTTTCGCCGCTGTCGGCAGAGATGATTTCGCCGCTACGGCCTTCCATGATTCGCGCAATCGTCATGCTTGCCCTCGCCTGTTGGTCGGTGTTGCGCACATGCTATCACGAATGCCCGGGCAACGCACGGTCTCGCGCACGTCCCTTGCGCAATCCGCCGCGCGGGGCCAATTGGGCGGCGTGACCCGCCCATCGAACCTCGACGATCCCGTATATGCCGCCTT
>CAZHWG010000419.1:0-1685 GCA_964535925.1 uncultured Sphingorhabdus sp. | reverse complement strand
CCGGCGCTTGGTTTCGGCATCGAGCTTGGGCGCCCAGGGGCCGACCGCGGCGCCGTCATCGTCGAGCACGCGGACCAACCCATAGACCATGTCGCGCATCGCGGCAGGGTCGCTGTCTTCCGCCGGGCGCGGCGTGACGCCCGCCTCGAGGATCTCGACATGGCTGAAATCGGGCGCATCGCCCGGACGCGACGGCGGCTCGGGCACGTGCAGTGACAGCGGCGCCAGGTTACTCTTGGGTGTACTCTGCCGATCGGCCATGGATCCATCCTGCGACCTGGCCTCGTTTCGGACCAGACTTTTATAATTTCCTGTGCGCGTATTATTATTTCAAAGTCGGCATTCGCGCAAGCCGACCGGTCGTCATCGCGTCAAACCGCGACCGGAGCCGCGATATGCGCTTGCGGCGCGTAATCTTCCACCGTGAAATCGTCGATCGTGTAATCGAAGATGCTCGCGGGGCGGCGAGCGATCCTGAGCCGCGGCGAACCGGCGGGACTGCGCGCCAGCTGCTCTTCGACCAGCGCGTCGTGATTGAGGTAGAGGTGGACGTCGCCGCCGGTCCAGACCAGCTCGCGCGCAGGCAGGTCGCATTGCTGCGCGAGCATTCGCGTCAGCAGCGCCGCCGAGAAGATGTTGAACGCAAAGCCCAGGCCGAGATCGCAAGAGCGCTGGTACAGCTGGCACGACAGGCCCTTGTCGGAGACATGGAACTGGTACGTCATGTGGCATGGCGGCAGCGCCATGGAATCGAGATCGGCGACGTTCCAGCCGGTAAAGATATGCCGCCGCGAGCCGGGATTGGTGCGCAGCGATTCGACCAGCCCGGCGATCTGGTTGATCCCCTGCCCGCGCCGGAACAGGCCGTCGCCGGCGGGTTCGTAGGTCGGCCAGTCGACCCACTGCTTGCCATACACGGGGCCGAGATCGCCCCAGCGCGCGGCAAAGTCGGCATCGGCGATGATCGCCGCCTCGAACGCGTCGCGATCGATCTCCTCGCCGGTTCCGCGGCGATAATGCGCGAGCGGCCAGTCGGTCCAGATATGGACGCCCTGCTCGACCAGCGGGCGGATATTGGTGTCGCCGGTGAGGAACCACAGCATCTCGCGCGTCGCGGTCTTCCAGTAGATTCGCTTGGTCGTCAGCAGCGGGATCGCGTCGTCGGCAAGGTCGAAGCGCAGTTGCGCGCCGAACAGCGAACGCGTGCCGACGCCAGTCCGGTCGACGCGTTCGTCGCCCTCGCTCCACACGCGTCGCATGAGGTCGAGATATTGCTGTTCGTAATGCGGCTGGGTCATCGCGTCCTTGCTAGGCGAGCCGGGCATGACGAGCAAGTCGGGGCCCGACCGGTCCGTTCCGGTGCCACTCTGGAGTCTCTAGCGCTCGTCAGGCGAAATCCTTGGCGGCATCCTTGTTGCATGGGCCAGACACGCCACGCCTTGCCGAACGACGATGCGGCCAGCGATGGCACGCACGACCTTGTCGGGCTGATGCGCTCGGCGCTGCCGTCGGCGCGGGTCGAGCATATCGTCCTGTCGGGGTTCGATTCGCGCGGCCGGCTGCTGTTTCTCGATTCGATCGGTCGCGGCAGCCGCGGCGCGGTTCCGGTCGACGGCGCAAAGCTGTTCGCCCTGCTGGCGACGTCCGGCCTGGCCGCGATCGTCCTCGCGCACAATCACCCGAGC
>CAZHWG010000418.1:373-1686 GCA_964535925.1 uncultured Sphingorhabdus sp. | reverse complement strand
AAACACCCAGGTATCGCCGCATGACCGCCCCTCCGCTGCGCGCCTGTGCCGGCGCCGACGGGGATCAGTCTATCGAATCGGATTGCAAAGGCGAGAATAAATTACGCGTCCGCAGTAATTTACGCAGCGTGCGATCAGGCGGCGGCGCTGCTGTCAGGAGAGCTGTCGTCGCCCGTCGCGCGGCTGCGCGTGGCGCGCGGCTTGGCGTCCTTGGCGGCGGCGCGATCCTCGACGCTGCCGAGCGACAGCGCCGGCGGCAGCACCGATGCGTCGAGCGCACCGTCGCCGTCGTGATCGGCCTTCTTGGCGCGCGGCTTGGCGGCGGCACGCGGCTTCGCCTCTGCGCGGGGTTTTACCTCGGCGCGCGGCTTGGCCTCGGCGCGGGGCTTGGCGGCAGCGCGCGGTGCCTGCTGCGCACCCTCGTCGTCGTCGAGATCGCGATAGCTGTTCTGCGAACGCGTATCGGCATCGCCGCCGTTCGAACGTTCGCGCCGGATGCGCGGCTGTTCGTCGCGCTGCGCGGTGTCGCGCGTGCCGCGGTTGCCGCGATTGTCGTCGCCGTCATCGTCGCGCGCGTCGTTGCGGCTATCATTGCGCCCATCATTGCGGCCGTCGTCGCGATTGCGATTCTGGTTGCGCTGACCCTGGTCGTCATCCTCGTCGCGACCGCGGCGCTGCTGGCCCTGGTCCGACTGCGACTGGTTCTGGCGGTTGCCCTGCGACTGGTTGCCCTGGTTCTGGGCCTGCGCCTCTTCCTGGCGCAATTTCTGGTCGTTCATCACGCGAAAATAGTGATCGGCGAACTGGAGGTAATACTCTGCCTGGACGCGATCGTCCTGCATCTGCGCGTCGCGCGCCATGTTCTTGTACTTCTCGAGCATCTGCGGGGCATTGCCGCGCGACCGGTTATCGATGCGATTAGCGCTGTCGCCGCCGCCGCGATTGCCGCCGGTGTTAACGCGCGGATTGTTACGGCCGCGACGGCGACCGCTCTGGCGATTGTTGATCAAAACTCTGACATCCTTGTGGTCAAGACGGCATTGCTGCGCGTCGGTTCCCGCTTGCTCGCTCCGCCATCTCATGCGCCGGTGGCGAACCCCAATGAGGTGTCCTTGACCTTGCCCTGTAGCCGACGATCGCAGACCGTTTGCCTGCCGCAATCCGATCGAACGATTTGCAGCGATTGTATAGGGGGCCAAGGCGGTTTCCTGTCACCCCTGGGGGCAAATCCACGAAACGCTTCCTCTAATCACACTCTTAACGGTCCCGACGAACCTTGCCAAGCATAATCGCGCATCGCTGGTTAACCGCGG
>CAZHWG010000418.1:0-363 GCA_964535925.1 uncultured Sphingorhabdus sp. | reverse complement strand
CGCGGTTAAGCACCATCGCGCGGGCATGCCCGCCAAGGTCGTCGCGCGTCGACCAGGCGAGCCCCGCGGCGTCGGCCAGCGCGCCGACATCGCCCGCCTGCCCCGCGCCGAGCTCGATCACCGCGATCCCGCGCGCGCTCAGCAGCTCGGGCAGCGCGGCGACGATAATCCGGTAGTCGGCAAGGCCCTCGTCGGCAGCATAGAGCGCCTCGGCGGGCTCGTAGTCGGCGACTTCGTGCATCAGCATGGTGTCGGGTGCGACATAGGGCGGGTTGCACAGGACAAGGTCGAAACGCTGACCGATCGCCTCGACCCAATCCGCCCCGGTCCAGTCGCCCGCGCGGATCTCGGCGCGATCGGCCA
>CAZHWG010000417.1:0-1691 GCA_964535925.1 uncultured Sphingorhabdus sp. | reverse complement strand
AAATGGCGCGAGTGACGGGACTTGAACCCGCGACCTCCGGCGTGACAGGCCGGCGCTCTAACCAACTGAGCTACACCCGCTTGGGCTTTGGAGCCGCGCAGATATGGGAGCATCGGCAGGGTGTCAACAGCGCGTTCGCCCGATCGCTCCTTTTATGGTGTCGCGACTGCTCCATCGTCGTCGTCATCGTCGCCGCGCATCAGGAAAACAAGGAATCCGGGCAGGCCGGTCGACCCGATAATGGTCATCACGATGACCAGGATCGGCACCGCGAGCAGCGCCCCCATCGCCCCCCAGATCCAGCCCCAATAGCTCAGCGAGATCAGAATCAGCAGCGGGTTCATCGTCAGCCGCCGACCAAGCACGACGGGGGTGAAGAGATTCGCCTCGACGAGGTGGCAGCCGATCATGATCGCCGCGGGCAGGAGCGCCATCCCGATCGTGTCGTACGTCATCAGGCCACCCACCGCGAGCAGCAGCGCGGCCGCGATCGGGCCGACATAGGGCACGAAGTTGAACAGCGCGACGATCCCGCCCCACATCAGGGGCGACGGCATGCCGAGCAGCCACAGGACGAACGCGACCGACAGGCCGAGCGAGACGTTGATGATCGTGATCGTCGTCAGATAGGCCGATGTCGCCGAAACGACGTTCTGGATGATTCGCGCGGTCTTCAATGCACTGTCGAAACTGCCCTGCGCCTCGATCGTGCGGGTCCGCGCGCGCCGCCAGCCGGCGAGCAGGAAGAAGATGACGAGCAGCGCGAAGAAGATCTCGATCGCTGCCGACGGCGCGCTCGTCGCGATCAGGTCGACCACCGACGACGGGACCGCTCCGCCGGCAACGTCGCCGCGCGCGACCGGCCCGCTGCCGACCTGCGCGCTGGTCCGCGCGACATAGTCGTTGAGGCTCGAATACATGTCGATGACCGGCGCCAGGTTCTGCTGGATGCGCGGCAGCTTGTCGGGCAGTTCGACGAACCAGTCGCTCGCCGGCAGGACGATCACCGCCAGCGCGCCGTTAACCGCGAGAACGAAGCCGAGCACGCAGATCGCGGCCGCCAGCGCCGACGGAACGCGTCGCCGCTCGAGCCATTCGAGCGCGGGCACGAGCGCGATGGCGATGATGATCGCGGCGAACAGCGGCAGGAAAAACTCCGACCCCGCAGTCATCACGAAGGGGAAAGCGAGAAAAATTCCGACCGCCGCGAACAGGTTGATGGTCGCCAGCATGCGATCGCGCCGCACCGCCAGCGCGTCTTCATGTTCGACGATGTCCTGTTCGTGTCGGTCCATGCATCATCCTCTCGCGTTGCGAGGGGCGATAGCCGAGCCGTGCGATCTTTTTAACTAGATTCGCAAATCACCCCTGCGGGGGTCAGTCGGCGAACAGCAGCACAGGAGTTTCGAGATACTTGCGCAGCGCCTGGACGAAGCTTGCCGCATCCCAGCCGTCGACAACGCGATGATCGCACGAAATCGACAGGTTCATCAGCTTGCGCGCCTCGATATCGCCATTGGCGGTGAACATCGGGCGCTCGACGATCCGGTTGGGGCCGATAATCGCGACCTCTGGCTTGTTGATCACCGGCGTCGTCGCGACACCGCCGAGCGGGCCGAGCGAGGTGATCGTCAGCGTCGATCCCGACAGCTCGGCCGACTTGGCCTTGCCGCTGCGCGCCGCATCGGCGA
>CAZHWG010000416.1:0-1699 GCA_964535925.1 uncultured Sphingorhabdus sp. | reverse complement strand
CCGATGCCGCGGATCAGCGCACCGACGTTGTCGCCGGCTTCGCCGCGATCGAGCAGCTTGCGGAACATCTCGACGCCGGTGACCGTGGTCTTGGCAGTGTCCTTGATGCCGACGATTTCGACTTCGTCGCCGACATTGACGATACCGGTTTCGATACGGCCGGTGACGACGGTACCGCGACCCGAGATCGAGAACACGTCCTCGATCGGCATCAGGAAGGGACGATCGAGCGGACGGTCGGGCTGCGGAATGTATTCGTCGACAGCCTTCATCAGCTCGAGGATCGAGTTCTTGCCGATTTCGTCGTCGCGGCCTTCAAGCGCGGCGAGAGCCGAACCCTTGATGATCGGAATGTCGTCGCCGGGGAACTCGTACGAGCTGAGCAGTTCGCGAACTTCGAGTTCGACGAGCTCGAGCAGCTCTTCGTCGTCGACCTGGTCGACCTTGTTCATGTAGACGACGAGCGCTGGAACGCCGACCTGCTTGGCGAGCAGGATGTGCTCGCGGGTCTGCGGCATCGGGCCGTCAGCGGCGTTCACGACCAGGATCGCGCCGTCCATCTGGGCGGCACCGGTGATCATGTTCTTCACGTAATCGGCGTGTCCCGGGCAATCGACGTGCGCATAGTGGCGCCCTTCGGTTTCGTATTCGACGTGTGCCGTCGAAATCGTGATGCCGCGCTCGCGCTCTTCGGGAGCCTTGTCGATGTTCGCGAAATCAACCGCAGCGCCGCCGAATGCCTCAGCCATCACCTTGGTGATTGCTGCGGTCAGCGTGGTCTTGCCATGGTCGACGTGACCGATGGTGCCAACGTTGCAATGCGGCTTGTTCCGCTCAAATTTTGCCTTAGCCATAACTCAAACCCTTCACATCAATATCGCTATTTCGCGTGACCCGCGGTCCGCACCGCGGGCGCTCATAGCACCAAAATCAAATTATGCCAGCTTCGCCTTCACTTCGTCGGCGACGTTCTGTGGCACTTCCTCGTAATGCGAGAACTGCATTGTGTATTGCGCCCGTCCCTGCGTGAACGAACGCAGCTGATTGACGTAACCGAACATATTCGCAAGCGGCACGATCGCATCGACGACCTGGGCATTGCCGCGGCTGTCGGTGCCCTGGATCTGACCACGGCGCGAGTTCATGTCGCCGATGACGTCGCCGAGATACTCTTCGGGGCTGACGACTTCAACCTTCATCATCGGCTCGAGCAGCTTGATACCCGCCTTCTGGGCGGCTTCGCGCATTGCTCCGCGGCCCGCGATCTCGAACGCCAGCGCCGACGAATCGACGTCATGGTAGGCGCCGTCGGTCAGGCGGATGTCGAAATCGATAATCGGGAAGCCGATCATCGAGCCGCCTTCGGCGGTTTCGCGCATGCCCTTTTCGACCGAGGGGATATATTCCTTGGGAATATTGCCGCCCTTGACCTCGTCGATGAAGTTGATTCCCTGGCCGCGCTCGCCCGGCGTCACGGTCAGCTTGACGCGGCCGAACTGGCCCGAACCACCCGACTGCTTCTTATGGGTGTAATCGATCGAGACTTCCTTCGCGAGGCTCTCGCGATAGGCAACCTGCGGCGCGCCGACATTGGCCTCGACCTTGAATTCGCGCTTCATGCGGTCGACCAGGATGTCGAGGTGAAGCTCGCCCATGCCCTTGATGATCGTCTGGCCCGATTCGTGATCGGTCGAGACGC
>CAZHWG010000415.1:0-1708 GCA_964535925.1 uncultured Sphingorhabdus sp. | reverse complement strand
GCGCCTCGTCGACCAGCACCATCGCGCCCGCCTCCTTGCAGACGCGGACCATCTCCTTGAGCGGGGCGACGTCGCCGAGCATCGAATAGACGCCTTCAAGGACAACAAGCTTGCCCGCATCGGCGGGGAGCCGCTTGAGGCGCTTTTCGAGCGCCTCGACATCATTGTGGCGAAAGGCGACGATCTGGGCATTGCCCATGGCGCAGCCGTCGTAGATCGAGGCGTGGCTGTCGGTATCGATGACGACGTAGTCATCCTTGCCCGCAAGCGCGGAGATGATCCCGAGATTGGCCTGGTAGCCGGTCGAGAAGACCATCGCATGGTCCATCGCGTAAAAGTCCTTGAGCGCGTCCTCGCACGCCCTGTGCCCCTGGTACGTGCCGTTGAGCACGCGGCTGCCGGTGGTGCCCGCGCCGAATTCGTCGAGCGCCTTCTTGCCCGCCGCGATGACGTCGGGATCGAAGGTCATGCCCATGTAATTGTAGGTGCCGAGCAGGATCGTCCGATTGCCGTTGCAGATCGCCACGGTCGGCGATTCGACCTTTTCCATGACAAGGCTGAACGGGTCCTGCTGACCGGTCGCGAGCAGCGCCTCGCGCTGCTGGATCAGAGGGTCGAACTTGGCGAACAGGTCGGGCGTACCGCCTTTGCGGACCTCGGGCTTGTCGGGCATCGGGGCTTCAGTCATCGGGTCAGGCCTTCAGTTTCTCGACCGCATCGACGAGCTGGCCGACGCTCTCGATCTCGGCCTGCATGTTCATCGTGATGATGATGTCGAACTCGTCCTCGATCGCGGCGACGAAATCCATCACGGTCAGGCTGTCCCATTCGAGATCGCCGGCAAACGTCGTCGCGTCGCTCAGCGCGACGCCCTTGGTGTTGAACGGTTCGATCTGGGCCTTGACGGTTTCGAACGTGGCGGCGCGGTCGGTCATGGGTGCATCCTTATGGGGTCGCTTTGGCGGGCTAATTGCCCGACGCGCGCTCGCCTTGGCAAGCGAATACGGCGGGAGAATGGCAGGCCTGGCGCTAGAGCCAGCCCTCGGCGCGGTACCATTT
Organism: uncultured Sphingorhabdus sp.; assembly: GCA_964535925.1. Lineage (GTDB taxonomy): Bacteria > Pseudomonadota > Alphaproteobacteria > Sphingomonadales > Sphingomonadaceae > Flavisphingopyxis. The sequence goes on along the minus strand of CAZHWG010000415.1, from coordinate 649 downwards.
GGCGGTGTCTGCAAGGCCGCGCTGAGTCTCGACCGCCGGCATCCAGAGGTCGCTCGGCGGGCGCCGGCTGGCGCTCACCGTCCAGTCGGGGTGGCAGAAATAGGCGGCGCGGTCTGGGGTCAGCTTGGCTTTGTCGCGGCGAACGATGCGCGACGAGCGCGCGGCGGCATGCACCAGCCAGCCCGGCATCGAAATCGTCGCAACGCTGCGCCCGACGCCCTTGCCGAGCGCGCGCGCGAAGCCGCGGTGCGACCAGCCATTGGGGCGTCCGTCATCGGGTTCGAACACTTGCCCGACATAATCGCGCCCGCCCTCGATCAGCGCCAGCAGCAGCGCGGAAAGGTCGGCGACGTGGATCACCGACATGCGTCCCGCGGGGGGCAGCAGCACGAACCCGCGCGACGCCATCGTGAACATCGCAAGCATTTCGGTGTCGCGCGGGCCATAGATCGCGGGCGGACGGACGATCGTCCAGTCGAGCCCGCTGCCCATCACCACGGTCTCGGCGCCCGTCTTCGACCAACCGTAATCGCTCAGCGCAGGTTCGCGCGCGGCGAGCGACGAGACGTGGATGAAGCGCGTTACGCCGGCAGTGCGCGCGGCGGCCGCGACCGCCTCGGTCCCGTCGATATTGGTGGCGCCGAAACCG
>CAZHWG010000414.1:0-1712 GCA_964535925.1 uncultured Sphingorhabdus sp. | reverse complement strand
ATGCTCTATTTCCTGCTGTTCAATATCGCCCCTACAATCGTCGAGCTGATCGCGGTGCTCGTCATCTTCTGGCTCAAGTTCAGTATCTGGCTGGCGCTGGCGACACTGGTGATGGTCGCGGTGTACATAGTCTTCACGCGCAAGGTGACCGACTGGCGCAACGCGCTGCGCGCGCAGATGAACGATCTCGACACGCTGACCGTGTCGCGCTCGGTCGACAGCCTGCTCAACTATGAGACGGTCAAGTATTTCAACGCCGAGGCGCGCGAGATCGAGCGCTATGGGTCGACCGCGCAAAGCTATGCCGACGCCGCGGTCAAATCGGAGAACTCGCTGTCGATCCTCAATATCGGCCAGTCGCTGATCACCAATGCGATGATGGCGGGTGCGATGGGCTTCACCGTCTGGGGCTGGAGCCGCGGGATGTTCGGCGTCGGCGATGTCGTCCTCGTCAATACGCTGCTCGCCCAGCTGTTCCGCCCGCTCGACTTGCTCGGCATGGTCTACCGCATGATCCGCCAGGGGATCGTCGACATGGATGCGATGTTCAGCCTCGTCGATCGTCCGCCCGAGATCGTCGACGCTCCCGATGCGCCGCCGCTCGCGGTCGATCGTGGCGCCATCGCCTTCGAGGGCGTAACCTTCGGCTATGACGACGATCGCACGATCCTCGACAATGTGTCGTTCTCGGTGCCCGCCGGATCGACGCTGGCGATCGTCGGCCCGTCGGGCAGCGGCAAATCGACGATCGCGCGGCTGTTGTTCCGCTTCTACGATCCGCAAGCGGGGCGCATCGCGATCGACGGGCAGGACATAGCGGACGTCACGCAGGCGAGCCTGCGCGCCGCGATTGGCATCGTCCCGCAGGACACCGTCCTGTTCAATGACACGATCGGCTACAACATCGCCTACGGCCGCGAAGGCGCCGACGACGCGGCGGTCCGCGCGGCGGCCGACGGCGCGTCGATCGCCGGCTTCATTGCGATGCTGCCCGACGGCTATGATACGCAGGTCGGCGAGCGCGGGCTCAAGCTGTCGGGCGGCGAGAAGCAGCGCGTCGCGATCGCACGCACGTTGCTCAAGGACCCGCCGATCGTCGTCCTCGACGAGGCAACCAGCGCGCTCGATTCACGCACCGAGGCAGGTATTCTCGATACGCTCGATCGCGTCGCGCGGCGCCGCACGACGATCACCATCGCGCATCGCCTGTCGACGATCGTCGATGCCGACGCGATCCTCGTCCTCGATGCTGGCCGCATCGTCGAACGCGGCAGCCACCGCGAGCTGCTCGCCGCCGACGGCCTCTATGCCGAGATGTGGAAGCGCCAGGCGCAGGAGCGCGAAACGGGCGAAGTCGAAGCGGCCTGATCGGTTGGCGCAATCGTGGCACGTCTTGCCCGACGACTCGACGCGCTCAGCCTAGATTAATCGTACGTGTGCTATGGCGCTGTCTCTTGCGGAGGTTCGCCATGAAACATCTCTCTCTCACGATCACCTGCGCGGTGCTGGCTGCGGCGTTGCCCGCCAGCGGCCAGGCCGCCGGCCGCGCGACCGACCGCGCGCCCGACGCGCAGCTGGCGCGCGCGCTGGAGGGCCGTGTCGCGGGCGACCCGGTCGACTGCATCCCGCTGCGCTCGATCCGCTCGAGCCGGATCATCGACAAGACCGCGATTCTGTTCGAAGGGCCGGGCGACGTGCTCTACGTCAACTAT
>CAZHWG010000413.1:0-1713 GCA_964535925.1 uncultured Sphingorhabdus sp. | reverse complement strand
AATGCACCCGGCGGCAGGAGTTCGTCATCATCGGCTGGAAGGAATCGAGCGCCAACCGCCGACCCTTCGCCTCGCTGCTGCTCGCCCAGCACGAGGGCGGCGACCTGATCTACAAGGGCAATGTCGGCACCGGCTTCGACCAGGCGACGATGGACGACCTTGCCGAACGCTTTGCCAAGCTCGCGCGCAAGACGCCCCCGACTGAGGTCGACAAGGCGAGCGCGCGTAAGGCGCATTGGCTCACGCCGAAGCTCGTCGCCGAGATCGCCTTTGCCGAGTTCACCGCGGGCGGATCGGTCCGCCATGCGAGCTATCTCGGCCTGCGCGAGGACAAGGAGGCGAAGGACGTGACCCCCGAAGTGAAACAGCCCGTACCCGACACCCCGGCGAGCGACGTGAAGATATCAAGCCGCGACCGCGTCATTTTCCCCGAGGCGAAGGCGACCAAGGGCGACCTCGCCGATTATTACGCCGCAATCGCGCCGGTGATGCTGCCGCACTGCGCCAACCGCCCGATCAGCCTCGTCCGCTGTCCGCAGGGGCGGGCCAAGAAATGCTTTTTCCAGAAGCACGATTCGGGATCGTTCGGGACTCACGTCAAGCACGTCCCGATCCGCGAAAAGGACGGCGGGCACGAGGATTATCTCTACCTCGACGATGCCGACGGCCTGCTCGCCTGCGTCCAGATGGGGACGATCGAATTCCACGGCTGGGACAGCCATGTCGAGACGCTCGAACAGCCCGACCGGATGATCTTCGACCTCGACCCCGACGAGGGATTGGGCTTCGAGGAGGTCAGGAAGGCGGCGGCCGACATCCGCCAGCACCTCGCCGACATCGGCCTCGTCAGTTTCGCGATGCTGTCGGGCGGCAAGGGCGTCCACGTCGTCGTGCCGCTCGATCCGGGGCACGACTGGAATACGCACAAGGACTTTGCGAAACGCTTCGCCGAAGCGCTGAGCCTCGCCGAGCCCGACCGCTTCGTCGCGACGATGTCGAAGGCAAAGCGCAAGGGAAAGATCTTCATCGACTACCTGCGCAACCAGCGCGGCTCGACCGCGGTCATGCCCTATTCGGCCCGCGCACGCGAAGGCGCGCCGGTTGCCGCACCGGTCGGCTGGGACGAACTCGCCGATATCGACGGCGCCGGCCGCTGGACGATTCGCGACGCAGACGAACTGCTCGCGCGCGCCGCGTCGCGCGACCTCAAGGGCTGGGGCTTCGCCGCGCAGGTCTTGCCCGGCCTTTAGCGCGGCGTTTGGCGCGGCGCGGGCTGTCTGCTAGGAGGCACGCCCGCCTGCCCCGCGAATCCCGGACCCCAATGCCATGAGCCTGCCCCTCCCGATCGCCGTTGCCGCGCTCTATCGCTTCACGCCGTTCGACGAGTGCGACGCGATCCGCGATACGCTCGCCGCCGCGTGCAAGGCCCACGGCATCAAGGGCACGCTGCTGATCGCGCGCGAAGGCATCAACGGGACGATCGCCGGCGACGATGACGGCATCGAGGCCGCGCTCGCCGCGATCCGCGCGCTGCCCGGTTGCGCCGACCTTACTGTCAAGCGATCGCGCGCCGCGACGATGCCCTTCCACCGCATGAAGGTCCGCGTGAAGGCCGAGATCGTGACGTTGGGCGAGCCCGATCTCGACCCGGCGCGCGATGCGGGCACCTATGTCGCGCCCGCCGAATGGAACGCGCTGATCGACGATCCGGCG
>CAZHWG010000412.1:0-1718 GCA_964535925.1 uncultured Sphingorhabdus sp. | reverse complement strand
CCTGGCCGCCGGCGCCGCATCCGCGCATCCACTGGATCGTCGGCGGTCTCGCCAAGGAAGAGGGGCTGGGCGAGTGCGGCGACTGGATCGGCCATGTCGCGCGTGCCTATACGATTGGCGAATCGGGCGCGATGTTCGCCGCCGCGCTCGATGGGCGCGTCGCGGTCGAGGAATGCGAAATGCTCGGCACTGCGGTCAAGCGCGCGATTGATCGCGCCCGGCCCGGCGATGTCGTCCTGCTTTCGCCCGCCTGCGCATCGTTCGACCAGTTCAAGGATTACGAGGCGCGCGGCGATGCATTTCGCGCGCTCACCGCTTCGCTCGCGCCCGGCGCGCAACCGGTGGTGCCGCGATGAGCGACGATCGCCCGCCGCCGCGTCGCCGCGTTGCGTCTGGCGTTGCGCCGCTGTTCGGCGGGGCCAAGCCGCATAGCGGGCCACGGCTCAGCCGCGCCGATCGCAGCGCGCTGGGCATCTGGTTCTGGGAAATCGACCGCGTTCTGCTGCTGTTGCTGACGATCCTGATCGCGATCGGCCTCGTCGCGGTTGCCGCCGCGTCGCCCGTCGCGGCAGCCAAGCAGTCGACCGCGGCGACGACGATTGCGCCGCTTTACTATCTCTATCGGCAGATTCTGTGGGTTCTTGTCGCGGTTCCCGCGATGCTGGTCGTCTCGATGCTGCCGCGCGCGCAGGCGCGCCGGCTGGCGATCTATGCAACGTTCGTTTTTCTCGCACTGCTGTTCCTCGTCCCGATATTCGGGACGACGGTCAACGGTGCCGCGCGCTGGATCGGCAGCGGCGTGTTCCGCCTCCAGCCGTCGGAGTTCCTCAAGCCCTTCTTCGTCGTGACGCTCGCCTGGACCTTGTCTCTCAAGGTCGAGGACGACAGCCTGCCGGTCGTGCCGCTGTCGTTCGTCCTGACCGGCATCATCGCGCTGCTGCTCCTCAACCAGCCCGATCTCGGCCAGACGATCATCTTCTGCGCGAGCTGGCTGGTCCTGATGGTCGTCGCCGGCATGTCGTTCCGAATCGTCGGCGGCTTGATCGGCGCAGGGTTTGCGGGGCTTGTCTCGGCCTATTTCTTCTACCCCGTCGCGACGACGCGAATCGACATCTGGCTGTTCGGCGAGGGCGACAGCTTCCAGGTCGAAAAGGCGCATGCGGCGCTGACCGGCGGCGGCCTGGTGGGTACCGGACCCGGCGCGGGCATCGCCAAGTTCGCGCTGCCCGAGGCGCATACCGATTATATCTTTTCGGTGATCGGCGAGGAATTCGGCCTGATCGCCTGCGTCGCGATCGCCTGCCTCTATCTCGCGATCATTATCCGCGTCCTGCTGCGCCTGCTCGACGAGGAAGACCAGTTCACGATCCTCGCGGTCGCGGGCCTGGTGACGCAGTTCGGCGGCCAGGCGATTATCAACATGGCGGTCAATACGCAGCTGTTTCCGTCGAAGGGGATGACCTTGCCGTTCATCAGCTATGGTGGCTCGTCATTGATCGCGCTCGGGCTCGGCATGGGTTTGCTGTTGTCACTGACCCGCCGCAATCCCTATCTGTCGCGTTCTACCCTCGACAACGACTGGAATCCGCAATGAGTGTCAGCCGCCATTATGTTCTCGCCGCAGGCGGCACCGGGGGGCACATGATTCCCGCCTACGCGCTCGGCGAAGAGCTGATCGCGCGCGGCCATCACGTTGCGCTGATCACCGACGAGCGCGG
>CAZHWG010000411.1:0-1741 GCA_964535925.1 uncultured Sphingorhabdus sp. | reverse complement strand
TGCCGTCGTCGCTGGCGACCATGAAGACGCGGTCGCTCGTCGCGCCGAACTGCGGCTTGGCGGTGCCCTTGGCGACGAGGACCGGCGTGCCCCCCGTCGAGGCGACGCGATAGACGCCGGGATCTTCGGACCAGCGTGGCGACGTCAGATAGCCGCCCTCGCGCTTTTCGAAGACGATCGTCCTGCCATCGGGCGAGAATTGCGGGCGCGCATAATGGCCCGGCTGACTGGTCACGGTGCGAGTCTTGCCGCCATCCGGGCCGGTCACGACGATGCGGCCGAGGTCCGCATCGGTCCAGCGGACAAAGGCGAGCGAATTGCCGTCGCGCGACCAGGCAGGATACATTTCGATGGCGCCGTTGTCGTTGGTCAGCCGCTTGGCCGCGCCGCCGCCGAGCGACTTGACGTAGAGCCTGCCGAGCGTTTCGAAGACGACCTTGCGTCCGTCGGGCGAGACCGCGGCAAAGCGCGGGATCGCGGTTGTGAAGCTGTCGGGGGCAACCTCGATCACCGGATGCGGCGCATCAATCACGCCGCGCGTATCGTTGATCGCGAAGGGGATGACGCGCGCGTTCGATCCGTCGGCATCGACGCGGTTGATATGCCCGCCCGCCCAGAAGACGACCGACTTGCTGTCGGGGGTCCAGTCCATGTTGGGATAGACGCCGGTGACCGCCCAGGTTTCCTGCACGTCCTGGTCGAGATCGTCGTAGATCTTGCGTTCCTCGCCCGAGACGAGGTCCTTGACGTAGAGCTTAGAGCGGGTCTGCTCGCGGCGGACGAAGGCGATCATCTTGCCGTCGGGCGAGGGCGTCGGACGGACCGCGCCGCCGAGGCCCGACACCGCGGTTTCGGTCTTGCCGGTATCGATGTCGTATTCGAGGATGTCGAACAGGTTGCCGTTCGAATCCTGTGCATAGATGAAGGTGTTGCCCGGGGTGACGTTCTTGGTGAAGTAGATGCGCTTGCCGTCGGGCGCGTAGATCGGCTCGCCCAGTTCCTTCTGAAATGCCTCGCTGGGGCGCTTGACGAGCTGGACGCCGCCGCCGCCCGAGACGTGATAGAGCCAGATCTCGCCGGTGCCGAGCGAGCGGCCGGTGGTGAAATGCTTCTTGGCGACGATGTAGCGCCCGTCGGGCGACCAGCTCGGCTGGTTCATCAGGCGGAACTTCTCGTTGGTCAGCGCGCGCTTGTCGCTGCCGTCGGCATTCATGATCCAGATATTGTCGCCGCCGCCGCGATCCGAGGTAAAGGCGATCCGGCTGCCGTCGGGCGACCAGCGCGGGTGGACCTCCCACGCCATGCCCGAAGAAATTCGCGTCGGCGTGCCGCCCGAAATCGGCATGGTGTAGATGTCGCCGAGCAGCGTGAAGGCGATGCGCCGGCCGTCGGGACTGACGTCGACGTCCATCCAGCTGCCTTGATCGGTCCGGATCGCGACCTGGCGGATCGTCCCGTAGGGCGGGTTTTCGACGTTCCATTTCGACGTATCGCGTGCCGAAGGCGGTGCGACGGCCTGTTGCGCGGCGGGGGCGGGCGTGCCGCTGCCGGGGACGAAGTAGGGAGGCGAGCCGGTGACGAAGTCGAAAGGGCCCAGCCCAGCGACGAGCGCCCGGTCGCGCAGATCGCCGGGGACGACGCGGACCCGCCCTCGGCAGCCGTTGAGCCGTATGTTGCGACGGGCGTAGGCCAGGTGCTCGTCGAGCACACCGTCCAGGCCGACGATAGCGGTGACGTTCCG
>CAZHWG010000410.1:0-1744 GCA_964535925.1 uncultured Sphingorhabdus sp. | reverse complement strand
CGCACGAGGTGCGGGCTGGTATAGGCGTGGACCGCGAGACCGTCGGCCTCGAGCATCGCGCGCAGCAAGGCGACGGTCGATCCCTTTCCGTTGGTCCCGGCGACATGGAACACCGGCGGCAGCGCGAGGTGCGGATTGCCGAGCCGCCCGAGCAGCGCGGCGATGCGCGACAGGCCGAGCACGTCGCGCCCCGGCGAGAGCATGGTCAGCCGATCGAGCTGCGCCTGGACGGAGGGATCGGACGAACGTGCGGAATCGGCCATCGCGGCGAGGCGGTTACGCCGCCTCGCGCTGGGGCGTGAGGTAGTCGATGAGGAGGCCGAGGCGCTGGCGCAGGTCCTTGCGTGCGACGACCATGTCGAGCATCCCGTGGTCGAGCAGGTATTCGGCGCGCTGGAAGCCGTCGGGCAGCTTTTCGCGGATCGTGTTCTCGATCACGCGCTGGCCGGCGAAACCGATCAGCGCGCCGGGTTCGGCGATCTGCACATCTCCGAGCATCGCGTAGCTCGCGGTGACGCCGCCGGTGGTGGGGTCGGTCAGCACGACGATATAGGGCAGGCCCGCGCGGCGCAGCCGGGCGATCGCGACGGTCGCCTTGGGCATCTGCATGAGGCTGAGTATGCCTTCCTGCATGCGCGCGCCGCCAGCGGCGGTGAAGATGATGTACGGACAGGACTCGGCGATCGCGGCCTCGACCCCGGAGACGAACGCCTCGCCGACGCCGACGCCCATCGATCCGCCCATGAAGGCGAAGTCCTGGATGCCGACGACCGCGCGGTGCTTGCAGATCGTGCCGCGGACGTTGATCAGCGCATCGTGCTCGCCGGTCGCGTTGCGCGCCGCCTTGATGCGATCGACGTATTTCTTGGTGTCCTTGAACTTGAGCGGGTCCTCGGGCGCGCGCGGGCTCGGCAGGATCTCGGCGCTGCCGGGATCGAACAGCATCGGGATGCGCTTGTCGGCGCCGATGCGGTCGTGATGCTCGCATTTGGGGCAGACGAAGAGATTCTCCTCCCACTCCTTGCAGAACACCATCTGGTTGCACGCCTTGCACTTGTGCCACAGATTGTCAGGCGTCTCGCGCTTGGCGATCGACGAGATGGCGTTGCGGACGCGATGGATCCAGCTCATGCGGAAATTTCCTTGGGTTGCCTGGCGCCGTCCATAGCGCGGCGGAGCGAGGCGACAAAGGCCTCGACGTGAACGGGCGCGTTTTCACGGTGCTGCGCGATCAGTTCGACGATCGCCGAGCCGACGACGACGCCGTCGGCGACGCGCGCGATGTCGGCCGCCTGGTCGGGCGTGCGAACGCCGAAGCCGACCGCGACGGGCAGGTCGGTGGCGGATTTGAGGCGCGCGACGGCGTCGGCGATGTCGCCTCCCGCCGCCTGCTGCTTGCCGGTGACCCCGGCGACCGAGACGTAATAGAGGAACCCTTCCGAGCCTGCGAGAACCTGCGGCAGTCGGGCGGCGTCGGTCGTCGGGGTGGCGAGGCGGATCGGGGCGGTGCCCTTCGCGCGCAAGGCCGGGCCGAGCGCGTCGTCCTCCTCGGGCGGAATGTCGACGCAGATGACGCCGTCAACGCCCGCAGCCGCCGCAGCGTCCGCGAACCACTCCGGCCCGCGCCGGACCATCGGGTTGGCATAGCCCATCAGCACCAGCGGCACGTCCGGGTGGCGCGCGCGAAATGCGGAGGCGATGGCGAGCACGTCGGCGGTGGTCGTCCCCGCGCCCAGACTGCGCA
>CAZHWG010000409.1:0-1753 GCA_964535925.1 uncultured Sphingorhabdus sp. | reverse complement strand
CGCAGGATCGAGATCGTATCCTCGACGTTGGGCTCTTCGATCATAACCGGCTGGAAGCGCCGCTGGAGAGCCGGATCCTTTTCGACATATTTGCGATATTCGTCGAGTGTCGTCGCCCCGATGCAATGGAGTTCGCCGCGCGCGAGAGCCGGCTTCAACAGGTTCGAGGCGTCCATCGAACCTTCCGACGCGCCCGCGCCGACCAATGTGTGCATTTCGTCGATGAACAGGATGATATCGCCCTCGGCGGCCTTGACCTCGTCGAGCACGCCCTTGAGGCGTTCCTCGAACTCGCCGCGATATTTGGCGCCAGCGATCAGCGAGCCCATGTCGAGCGCCATCAGCCGCCGGTCCTTGAGCCCGTCGGGAACGTCGCCATTGGCGATGCGCAGCGCCAGGCCCTCGGCGATCGCGGTCTTGCCGACGCCGGCTTCGCCGATCAGCACCGGGTTGTTCTTGGTGCGCCGCGCCAGAATCTGGATGGCGCGGCGGATTTCTTCGTCGCGGCCGATGATCGGATCGATCTTGCCTTCGCGCGCACGCTCGGTGAGGTCCATCGCGAACTTCTTGAGCGCGTCGTAGCGGTTCTCGGCGCTTGCCGTATCGGCGGTGCGCCCGCCGCGCAGCTCGTTGATCGCACTGTTGAGCGTCTCGGCCTTGAGCCCCGCTGCCTCGAGCGCGTCGCCCGCCGCCGTCCCCTTGGCGAGCGTCAGCGCGAGCAGCATCCGCTCGACCGTCACATAGGAATCGCCTGCCTTGGTCGCGATTTGCTCGGCTTGGTCGAGAACGCGCATCGCGTCATTGTCGAGCTGCGGAGTCTGCTGCGCGCCGCCGCCCGACACCTGCGGAATCTTGGCGAGCGCTGCGTCGACTTCGCGCACTGCCGCTTCGACGCTCCCGCCCGCCTTGGCGATCAGCCCCGCAGCCATGCCCTGCTCGTCTTCGAGCAACGCCTTGGCGAGATGCTCGGGGCTCACGCGCTGATGGTTCATGCGGATCGCGACGGTCTGCGCGGATTGCAGGAAGCCCTTGGCGCGATCGGTAAATTTTTCGAGATTCATTGCCTATCCCTGATTAGCTGAATGCGTGCGATATGGTGTTGCTGTTATGCAACACAAGTCTGTTCGGCGCGAATTTCGTCGAACAATCTAGAGGCTTGTCGATGCCACGCAACTGCTGCTTGCGCGATGGCCCCTCGACGCTATGGTCGGGCGACGAAATCCGAGAGAGAAAGTCTGCCTCATGCGATCCCTGTTGCTGGCGTTGCTTGCGCCCTTTGCCCTGATTTCCGCGCCGGCTTCCGCGCTCGACCATCACCATGAAGCGACGCCCCCAGCCGCCGCCGATCTCCAGCCCAACGCTACAGCGGCGGATCTAGTCGACGACGTCATTATTCCCTTCGAACGCTTCACGCTCGACAACGGTTTGCGCGTTATCGTCCATGAGGACCGCAAGGCCCCCGTCGTCGCGGTATCGATCTGGTACCATGTCGGTTCGCGGCACGAGCCCGCTGGAAAGACCGGCTTCGCGCATCTATTCGAACATCTGATGTTCAACGGATCGGAGAACGCGCCCGGCGATTTCTTCGAGCCGCTGCGCGAGATCGGCGCGACCGATTTCAACGGCACGACCTGGTACGACCGCACCAATTATTTTCAGACCGTTCCGACGGCGGGCCTCGCACTCGCACTCTATCTTGCGTCCGATCGCATGGGGCATCTGCTCGGCGCGGTGACGCAGGATAAGCTCGATA
>CAZHWG010000408.1:0-1753 GCA_964535925.1 uncultured Sphingorhabdus sp. | reverse complement strand
CGTTCGAAGCCGTCGCCCTGTCCGAGCGTCGCAGTGAGTTCGATGTGGGGGCGTTCGGGGCTCGATGCGAGCGGTTGGACGCTGTCGGTGGCGGCCATGTGGAGGCCGGTATCGCCGCCATAAGCGAGCGGCATGATCGCCTGCGCGCGCGCCATTTCCCAGTCGTTGGCATCGAGCATCGGGCCGCTCGCGCCCGGCAAGGCGCCCATGCCGGGAGCGGTCGCCATCGCCGCGATGATCAGCGCGATGAGCGTGGTAACGCCGCGCCACCAGCTGCGCGAGCCGATGTCGCAACCAAGATCGGGAACGAGGTCGATGCTGTGGATCGCGGCCTGCCAGCGGTCGCGCCAGGACAGCGTATCGCCGTCGCGCGGCGGCGCAATGATAGCGTCGGTCAGCGACAGCGTCGCCGTGCCCGAAGTGCCGCCGTAGCTCAGCTCATGCTGCTTGAACACGCCCTACCCCTTGCGCATCCGGGTACGATGCGCGCCGTGCGCGCAGGAAACCGCCACCTATGGATGCCCCGCTAATCATGCAGAATCTGTAGGCCGGGGAGGTTAATGTCAAATAAATCGCCCGTCGCTCGGTGGGCAAATGCGACGAATGGACGACTGGTGGCGACGAGCCGCATTAAGCAGGTGAGGACACGCAAACCGGGTTGCACCACGCATACCAAGCTGCGACCAGATGCCCATGGCACATTACGATCGCCCAGCGGTGACCGCCGTGCTGGGGCCCACCAATACCGGCAAGACGCATCTCGCGGTCGAACGATTGTGCGGCCATTCGAGCGGCATCATCGGTTTCCCGCTGCGCCTGCTGGCGCGCGAGATCTACGACCGCGTCGTCGCGATCAAGGGCGGCAACCAGGTCGCACTGCTGACCGGCGAGGAACGGATCGTGCCGCCGAAGGCGCGCTATTACCTGTGCACCGCCGAATCGATGCCCGTCCTGAACGGCCGGCCGTCCGACGAAGCAGGCGCGATCGACGCGGCGTTCGTCGCGATCGACGAGGCGCAGCTCGGCGTGGATCCCGAGCGCGGCCATGTCTTCACCGATCGGTTGCTCAACGCGCGCGGTCGCGAAGAGACGATGATCCTCGGTTCGGAAAGCCTGCGCCCACTGGTCAAGGCGCTCGTCCCCGACGCGGACATCGTCACCCGCCCGCGCTTTTCGACGCTGAGCTACGCGGGACCCGCCCGCCTCGCACGGCTGCCCAAGAGATCGGTCGTCGTCGCCTTCTCGGCCGAGCAGGTCTACGCGATCGCCGAGACGCTACGCCGCTTCAAGGGCGGCGCGGCAATCGTCATGGGCGCGCTCAGCCCCCGCACGCGCAATGCGCAGGTGGCGATGTTTCAGGCGGGCGAGGTCGATTATCTCGTCGCCACAGACGCAATCGGCATGGGGCTCAACCTCGATGTCGGCCATGTCGCCTTTGCTGGCTTGAGCAAGTTTGACGGCAAGCGCACCCGCCGCCTCACCCTGCCCGAAATGGCGCAGATCGCGGGACGCGCCGGGCGGCACCAGCGCGACGGCAGCTTCGGATCGATCGGCGGCGAGGCCAAGCCGGGCTTCACGCCCGAAGAGATCGCCGGGATCGAGGATCATCGCTTCGCCCCGCTCGATCATCTCTACTGGCGCTCGAGCGATCCGCGCTTCGACGATATCGCGACGCTGATCGCCGACCTCGAAGCGCCGCCGGAGCGTCGCGAACTGCGCGCGGCGCCGCTCGCGACCGACCTTGCAGTCCTCA
>CAZHWG010000407.1:0-1754 GCA_964535925.1 uncultured Sphingorhabdus sp. | reverse complement strand
CGACCCGGCGCGCGCAAACATTCTGACCGCACTTATGTCGGGACACGCGTTGACGGCGGGCGAACTGGCGAGAGAAGCGGGAGTGACGCTGCCAACTGCGAGTTCGCACCTTGCCAAGCTTCGCGACGCCGGATTGCTGTCGCGTGCGAGCCAGGGGCGCCATCGGTATTATCGGCTTGCTGGGGCGGAGGTGGCATCGGCGCTCGAAGCGCTTATGGCCCTTGCGGTGCACAAGGGATTAGCAAGGACGCGTCCCGGCCCCCGCGACGCGACGTTGCGCAAGTCAAGGACCTGTTACGACCATCTGGCGGGAGAGCTGGCGGTCGACCTTTACAAGACGATGGGAGCTAATGGCTGGCTAGGAGTGGACGGAGGCGAAATTACGGTAACTGCAGAAGGAAGTGATGCGCTGGCGGCAATCGGAATTGATGTTGCTGCCGTGGCAAGCGAGCGGCGTGCCTTGTGTCGCGAATGCCTGGATTGGAGCGAGCGGCGCAATCATCTGGGAGGCGCGCTCGGCGCGGCGATATTCGGAGCGGTTCAGGTGCAGGGTTGGGCCACATGCGGGCCGGGGCGACGTGTCGTAACGTTCAGTCAAGCGGGTAGAGAGGCGCTCGCAGCTTGGTTGTCGGGCGCGTCCGAGCCGACAGCTTGACTCCTACGCCCATTGCGCTAAATGCCCCCTCGCACCGGTAAGGGGTTTCCTCGAACCGGTACCGTCCGAGACAGTTGCTGGGGGCTTCCCCCTTAATTTGCAGCCAAGACGGGGTAGCGTTTCAGGTGGGTTCGCCCGCCGCGTCGGTTGACGATGGGCCACTTGGTCCGCTCGACCGGCCTTACTCTCCCCTTTGGACGTGATGGCTGGGCCGTTGGCCCATGCTTTCGCGCGTCATGCCCGTTTCGCGGCATGACGGATTGAGTAGCTGCATCGGGTCTGCCCGGTGCAAGATGGGAGCATATTATGGATCGTACCGAGAAGAAGGCGGCGGTTGCCGCGCTCGGCGAGACGTTCGCCTCCGCCGGCGTGGTTGTGGTTACCCGCAACCTCGGCCTGACGGTGGCGCAGTCGACCGATCTCCGGGCGAAGGTCCGCGAGGCCGGTGCGCAGTTCCGCGTGTCGAAGAACAAGCTGGCCAAAATCGCCATCGAAGGCACCGATTACGCAGGTCTTGCCGACCTGTTGACCGGTCCCGTCGCGCTGGCGAGCTCGGAAGACCCCGTGGCCGCCGCCAAGGCAGCCGTGGAGTTCGCCAAATCGAACGACAGGCTCGAGATCGTCGGCGGCGCCATGGGTGCCAAGATGCTCGACGCCGACGGCGTCAAGGCGCTGGCATCGCTGCCGAGCCTCGACGAACTGCGCGCGAAACTCGTCGGCCTCATGCAGGCACCGGCGACCAAGCTCGCACAGATCAGCGCGGCTCCGGCCGGTCAGCTGGCGCGCGTGTTCGGCGCCTATGCCGCCAAGGACGCGGCATAAGTCTTTCGTACTTTAACAACCCTTTGAAACGTTTAGAAATTGGAGTGAATTATAATGGCTGATTTGGAAAAGATCGTCGACCAGCTTTCGGCTCTCACCGTGATGGAAGCTGCTGACCTGTCGAAGATGCTCGAAGAGAAGTGGGGCGTTTCGGCTGCCGCTGCTGTCGCCGCTCCGGCTGCTGCCGCTGCTTCCGGTCCGGCTGCTGAAGAGCAGACCGAATTCGACGTGATCCTCACCGGCGACGGTGGCAAGAAGATCAACGTCATCAAGGAAG
>CAZHWG010000406.1:0-1769 GCA_964535925.1 uncultured Sphingorhabdus sp. | reverse complement strand
TCGATCCCGCGCAACGTCGTGTCGGCGGCGAGCAGATCGAGACCGGCAATCGTCGACGGCCGGATCAGCGTCGTCGGGTCGTCACCACGCGCGAACAGCGACGCCGCCGTCCCGCTGTGCTTGGCAGCGTCGGGCGTACCGATCAGGTGCGTCGCCGCCGCTTGCGGATCAAGATCCCACAGCAAGGTCCGCCGGCGCGACTGGACCGCCGCCGACCGGGCCAGATTGACCGCGATCGTCGTCTTGCCGACGCCGCCTTTCAGATTGTAAACTGCGATTGCCGCCATCGGATCAGCCTAGCGCCTCCGATGTTACGGTCCCGTGACGGCAGTTGCCACCGATGCGGGGGTTATTCGCCGTCGTCGTCGCCGGTTTCGTACCAGGCCTCGACCGGGCCCGACAGCTTGATCGTCATCGGCTGGCCATAGCGGTCGCGGCTCTTGCCGGCGGCGACCTTCACCCAGCCTTCAGAAACGCAATATTCCTCAACGTCGTGGCGCTGCTTGCCCTTGAAGCTGATGCCGATGCCGCGCTGCAGCTTGTCGGCATCGAAGAACTCGCTGCCGGGATTGTTCGACAGGCGGTCGGGCGCTGCGGCGCGCTTGGCATCGCTGGCGGTCTTGGTGTCGGCCTTGGCGGGCGTGTCTTTTTGATCGGTCATGTCAGTTTCCCTAGCGCGGCGCGCGTATCGAATCCAGCGGCGAAAGACCGGCCGGCCTCACGCCAGCCGATCCACGCCAGGCATCCTCGTCCGCGCTTAGGCGGCGACGCTGCGCTTGAATTTTTTGCGGTCGTTGGCGTCGAGGAAGCGCTTGCGCAGGCGGATGTGCTTGGGCGTCACTTCGACCATCTCGTCGTCATCGATATAGGCAATCGCCTGCTCAAGCGTCAGCCGCTTGGGCGGCGTCAGGCGGATCGCATCGTCCTTGCCGGTCGAACGGAAGTTGGTCAGCTGCTTCGACTTCATTGGATTGACTTCAAGATCGTCGGGCTTGGCGTTCTCGCCGATGATCATGCCTTCGTAGACAGCCTCGCCGGGCGACACCATCAGGATGCCGCGCTCTTCGAGGAAGCCGAGTGCATAGCCGACTACTTCGCCGGTGCCGTTGGCGATCAGGACGCCGTTCTGGCGACCCTCGATCGTGCCCTTGTAAGGCCCGTACTTCTCGAACAAACGGTTCATCGTGCCAGTGCCGCGCGTGTCAGACAGGAACTCGCCGTGATAGCCGATCAGGCCGCGCGAGGGTGCGCTGAAGGTGATGCGCGTCTTGCCGCCACCCGACGGACGCATGTCGGTCAGTGCGGCCTTGCGGCGCTGCATTTTCTCGACGACGGTGCCCGAATAATCGTCGTCAACGTCGATCACGACGGTCTCGTACGGTTCGGTCCGCTTGCCGTTCTCGTCCTCGGCGAACAGCACGCGCGGGCGGCTGATGCCGAGCTCGAAGCCTTCGCGACGCATCGTCTCGATGACAACGCCGAGCTGCAACTCGCCGCGGCCGGCGACTTCGAAACTGTCCTTGTCGGCGCTCTCGGTGACGCGGATCGCGACGTTCGATTCGGCTTCGCGGAACAGGCGATCGCGGATGACACGGCTGGTGACCTTGTTGTCGCGACTCTCGCGCCCGGCAAAGGGGCTGTCGTTGACCGCAAAGCGCATCGACAGCGTTGGCGGATCGATGGGCTGCGCATCGATCGGCTCGGTCACGCTGGGGTCGCAGATGGTGTTGGCGACGGTCGCGTTGGTCAGGCCCGCGAGGCTAACGATA
>CAZHWG010000405.1:0-1771 GCA_964535925.1 uncultured Sphingorhabdus sp. | reverse complement strand
CGCGCTGGAACGACCGCTTCGCGCGGATCGAGATGCATCTCGAGGCGCAGCGCGACGTGACCTTCGAGGTCGCGGGACAGGCGTTTTCGATGGCCAAGGGCGAGACGATCCACACCGAGAACAGCCACAAATACGGCCCGCGCGACGCCAACCTGCTGCTGCGCACGGGCGAATGGACGCCGGTCGAAACCTGGACCGATCCCGACGACCGGTTCGCGCTGATCCTCGCGCACGCGACCGAGTACCGCACCGCGCCCTGATCGCTTCGGGGCCGCCGGTAAGGCACCAAAATCGCGATATAATCGATGAAACCGGGCGTTTGCGATTTTTCGGTTTTGCTTCGCAACCGAACCGGCCGCGCAACGTTTGCTTCACTATGATCCAGCCTGCTAACGATGGCGCGCATCCGCTCGCCGACGCATTTCGGAGCTTCATCCGTGAACCATCCTTCCCCTGCGTCGGCGCCAAATCGGCACTCGGCCGCGATAACCTGCGGATCATCGTCGCGCGCAGCATGCGCTCGGCCTGGGATGACCTCAGGATCCTGCCCTCGCTGATGGAACTCGCCGACGCATATCGCGCCGATCCCGAGCCGTTCCAGTCGCTCGCCGTCGTCTTCGACACCGACGAAGGCGTCGACGAGGCTGAATTCGAGCGACTGCTCTGGCAGCGTCTCCAGTCGCTCAGCGACAAGGACGAATGGCTCGGGCAGGCGCCCGATCCGCGCGTCAGCCACGACCCGCAGGACCCGCATTTCGCGATGAGCTTCGGCGGCGAGGCGTTTTTTGTCGTCGGCCTTCACCCCGGCGCGAGCCGTCCCGCGCGGCGCTTCACCCACCCGGTGATCGTGTTCAACCTGCACGACCAGTTCGAACGCCTGCGCGCCTCGGGTCTCTACGATCGCCTCAGAACCAAGATCATCGACCGCGACGTCGCGCTGGCCGGGTCGGCCAACCCGATGCTCGCACCGCACGGCACGATCTCGGCCGCGCGCCAGTATAGTGGCCGCGCGGTCGATGCCGACTGGCGCTGCCCGTTCAGCGGCCGCGCCGCCTGATTGCCCGAACGACCGACAAGGACCAGCCTATGCCCCATGAAATTCCGCCGCGTTCGGGCGTTGCCTTCACGCTCGACAAGGGGCAGCGACTGACCGTGATCGACCCCAGGGGCGAACAGGTCGCCGACCTGCTCGCCTTCGCGCGCGACGATGTCGGCGAGGCGATCAGCTCGGGTCGGACGCTCGATTATGCCAGCCGGATCTACCTGACCACGGGCGACAAGCTCTATTCGAACCGCAGCAACGTCTTGCTCGACATCGTCGAGGACACGGTCGGGCGGCACGATTTCCTGCTGACGCCGTGCTCGAAGGACACATTTCGCATCATCTACGGCGACACCGATCCGCACCGCGGCTGTTTCGGCAACCTCGCCGCCGCGCTCGCGCCCTATGGCGTTACCGAAGACATGATCCCGGTCGCGTTCAACTGCTTCATGAACGTGCCGGTCAACGGCGAGACCGGCGAACTGACGGTCGAGGCGCCGCTCAGCCGCGCGGGCGACCGGATCGTGTTCGAAGCGCAGGCCGATCTCGTCATCGGCCTCACCGCCTGTTCGGCGCTGCAATCGAACAACGGCAGCTTCAAGCCGATTCACTACGAAATCGCCGCATGAACGCCTGGGGAGGGTCGCCCGCCGCATATCTTGGCGCGGCCTGATCGAGGGACTATCGGACGATCAGGCGGCTACCCGATCGGCGTGATTCCCGTCGTCG
>CAZHWG010000404.1:0-1776 GCA_964535925.1 uncultured Sphingorhabdus sp. | reverse complement strand
CGATGCACCTCAAGGACGAGCTGATGCCGCGCTATGCCGAGCTCATCTACAACGGTCTGTGGTTCAGCCCCGAACGCGAGATGCTCCAGGCGCTGATCGACCGCAGCCAGGCCGATGTCACCGGCGACGTCCGCCTGAAGCTCTACAAGGGCAGCGTCCAGGTCGTCGGTCGCCGCGCCGACGTCGATTTCAACCTCTATTCGAAGGATGTCGTCACCTTCGAGGACGACGCCGGCAGCTACGACCAGAAGGACGCACACGGCTTCATCAAGCTCAATGCGCTGCGTCTCCAGCTGCTCGGCCGCCGCAACCGCGAGAAGATCCGCAAGGGCACGCCGCAGGGAAGGACCTAGGCTCGGAATGACCGCGACCCGCTTCTTTTCCGACAACGCCGCGCGCGTTCACCCCAAGGTGATGGAGGCCGTCGCGGCGGCCAACCATGTCGATACCGCCTATGACGGCGATGCGCTGTCGGTTCGGCTCGACGATGCCTTCAGCGACCTGTTCGAAACGCGTTGTACCGCATTGTGGATCACGACGGGCACGGCGGCCAATGCGATCGCGCTCGCACATTATGCGCGCGCCTGGCAGGGGGTGATCTGCCACGAGGAAGCGCATATCGAGGTCGACGAATGCGGCGCCCCGGCGATGTACTCGGGCGGCGCCAAGCTGATCCTCGCGGGCGGCGAGGGGGCCAAGCTTTCGCCCGAGGCCATCGCCGAAAAATGCGCGGGGATCCGCGCCGACGTCCACCAGGTCCAGCCCGCCGCGGTGTCGATCACCAACGCGTCCGAATACGGCCTCGCCTGGCGACCGGCCGAGGTCGCCGCGGTCGGCGACGCGTGCCGCGCGCACGGGCTGAAACTCCACATGGACGGCGCGCGCTTTGCCAATGCGGCCGCCTTTGCCGATGTCTCGCCCGCCGACGTCACCTGGCGCGCAGGCGTCGACGCGCTGAGCTTCGGCTTCGTCAAGAATGGCGGGATGAACGCCGAGGCACTGGTCTTTTTCGGCGAGCAGGACCTGTCGGGCGTGCGCGAAATGCGCAAGCGCGGCGGCCACCTGATGTCGAAAGGCCGCTTTGCCGCGGCGCAGTTGCTCGCGATGCTCGACGGCGACCTGTGGCTCGCCAATGCGCGCGCCGCCAATGCCGGAGCGGCGTTGATCGCTCAGGCGGCGGGCGACCGCCTGATGCACCCCGTCGAGGCCAACGAGCTGTTCGTGCGGATGTCGGCCGACGAGGCGGCCCGCCTGCGCGCGCAGGGTTTCGATTTCTACGACTGGGGAACGGGCGCGGCGCGGCTCGTCACCAGCTGGGACCAGGACGCCGCGGCGGTCGCACCGCTGGCCGACGCGTTGCGCAACCTGTGACGCGGAAAGCGACCGTGTGACCGCCCACAGCACGGACTCCCCCACGCTCCTCACTCCGCGCGTCCTGATCCCGTTCGTCATCTGCACGCTGATCTGGGGATCGACCTGGATCGTCATTCGCGGGCAATTGGGCGAGGTGCCTGTCGCGTGGAGCGTCGCCTATCGCTTCTTCGTCGCCTCGAGCGCGATGTTCGCCTTCGCGCTGTGGAAACGCAAGCCGCTCGGCCTGACGCGCGGCGGCCATGGCCTCGCGATGCTGATCGGCCTCACCCAGTTCGTCGGCAATTTCAACTTCGTCTATCGCGCCGAACAATATGTCACCTCGGGCCTCGTTGCGGTGCTGTTCGCGCTGCTGATCGTGCCCAATACCGTATTGTCGCGCATATTCCTCGGCAGCGGCCTGTC
>CAZHWG010000403.1:0-1779 GCA_964535925.1 uncultured Sphingorhabdus sp. | reverse complement strand
CCTGCGGCGTGCCCGTGGTCGACACGATGGGAGTGCGCGGCGGCGCCATCCATTCGAGCGACGAGTTCATGATCGTCGCCAGCCTTGCCGAGCGTACCGCATTGTCGGCGCTCACCATCCGGCGCATTGTCACCAAGGGACATTTATGAGCTTTTGCATTCGTACCGCGACGACCGCCGATCTCCAGCCGATCTACGAGATGGCCAAGCTTACCGGCGGCGGGTTCACCAACCTGCCCGCGGACCGAACGTCGCTCGCCGGCAAGCTGGAAAAAGCCGCCGCCTCGTTCGCCAGCGACGCGACCGAGCCGCAGGACGACCTGTTCATCCTTGTCCTCGAGGATTGCGACAGCAAGCAGGTCATCGGCACGTGCCAGCTGTTCGGCAAGGTCGGCAGCGCGTGGCCGTTCTACAGCTATCGGCTGAGCTCCTATACGCAATCGAGCAAGGAGCTCGACCGGACCTTCAGCGCACGCATCCTGTCGCTGACCACCGACCTCGAAGGCGCCAGCGAAGTAGGCGGACTGTTCCTCCATCCCGGCCAGCGTGCCGGCGGCCTCGGCATGCTGCTCGCCCGCTCGCGCTATCTGTTCATCGCGGGGCATCGTCGCCGCTTCGACGACCGCGTGCTGGCCGAACTGCGCGGCGTCATCGACGAAGCGGGCGGTTCGCCCTTCTGGGACGGGGTCGCCGGCAAGTTCTTTGGTATGAGCTTTCAGGAAGCCGACGAGTTCAACGCGATCCACGGCAATCAGTTTATTGCCGACCTGATGCCCAAGCATCCGATCTATGTCGCGATGCTGTCCGAAGCCGCGCGCAGCGTCATGGGCGTGCCGCACACATCGGGCCGCGCGGCGATGCGCATGCTCGAGAACGAGGGTTTCGCCTATGAAAACTATATCGACATCTTCGACGGCGGCCCGACGATGATCGCCCGCACCGACCAGATCGAATCGGTGCGCAACGCCGAAGAGGCATGGGTCAGCGGCATCGCCAGGGGCGACACCAAGGCCATGGTATCGGTCGGCAAGATGGCGGACTTCCGCTGCTGCTATGCCGATATCGGCGTGACCGACCAGGGCATCACGCTGCCCCGCGGCGCCGCCGACCAGCTCAAGGTCGAACCCGGTGCCTCGGTCCTGTGGGTGGCGCGCTGATGCTGAGCGAGATCAATTTCGACGGCATTATCGGCCCCAGCCACAATTATGCGGGCCTCAGCCCGGGCAACGTCGCATCGGCGACCAACGCGCGCACCGCATCGCAGCCGCGCGAGGCGGCGTTGCAGGGTATTGCAAAGATGCGCGCCAACCTCGACCTCGGTCTCGTGCAGGGATTTTTCATGCCGCTCGATCGCCCCGACGATCGCTGGCTGGCAAGCCTCGGCACGAATTTCGCCGACGCCGATCCCTATCTCCAGGCAGCGTCGATGTCGGCATCGTCGATGTGGGCCGCCAATGCCGCGACCGTCTCTCCCGCGCCCGATAGCGCCGATGGCAAATGCCACCTGACCGTCGCCAACCTGCAGGCGATGGCGCATCGCAGCCACGAATGGCCCGGGACACTGGCGCAGCTCAAACTCGCCTTTGCGCATAACGCGTTCCAGGTTCATCCCCCCGTCCCTTCGCCGTTTGGCGACGAAGGCGCGGCCAATCACCTGCGCCTGTGCTCCAGCCACGATGCGCCGGGTCTCGAAATCTTCGTCTACGGCATCACCGGCGGCAAATACCCGGTGCGCCAGCATCTCGAGGCATCGAAAGCGGTCGCGCGCTACCACCGGCTC
>CAZHWG010000402.1:0-1781 GCA_964535925.1 uncultured Sphingorhabdus sp. | reverse complement strand
CAAGGCCGCATCGCGCGCTGCGGCGACCGCCTTGGCGGCCTTGACCTCGCCCGGTGTTGGCGGATTGGGTGCTGCTGTCTGCGACAGAGCGATCGAGGGGAGGACCAGCGAGAGACTGGCGACGGAGGCGACGAGCGCGAGCTTGAGAGTTTTCATGCGGCGAGTGCTAACCGCTCGAGGCCGCATTGCCAATGGCTGGTTGATGCGCGTCGCCGCCACGGCTAGGGGAGGCGGCAAATTCAACCCTCTCTGTAGCCCTGAGCCTGTCGAGGGGCGTCACGCTCGACGCACCACGGATATTCGACCCGTTCAGCCCTACGCAAAACCGTCTGAAGGACACAGCATGGCCGCCCAGTATTCATTCGTCATGAAGGACATGACCAAGACCTTCCCCGGTGCGCCCAAGCCGGTGCTGAGCAACATCAACCTGCAATTCTACCAGGACGCCAAGATCGGCATCGTCGGCCCCAACGGCACGGGCAAGTCGACGCTGATGAAGATCATGGCGGGGATCGACAAGGATTTCACCGGCGAGGCATGGCCTGGCGAAAACATCACCGTCGGCTATTTGGCGCAGGAGCCCGAACTCGACGCGACCAAGACGGTCAAGGAAAACGTCCTCGACGGCATCCGTCCGGTTGCTGACCTGGTCGAACGCTTCAACGAAATCGGCAATCTGATGGCCGAACCCGACGCCGATTTCGACGCGCTCGGCACCGAAATGGGCGAGCTGCAGGAAAAGATCGACGCGGTCGACGGCTGGACGCTCGATAACCAGCTTGAGATCGCGATGGATGCATTGCGCTGCCCGCCCGGCGACAGCAGCGTCGAAAACCTTTCGGGCGGTGAGAAGCGCCGTGTCGCGCTGACCCGCCTGCTGCTCGAAAAGCCAGGTATTCTTCTGCTCGATGAGCCGACCAACCATCTCGATGCCGAAAGCGTCGCCTGGCTCGAAAAGCATCTCGCCGACTACAAGGGCAACGTGATCCTCGTCACGCATGACCGCTATTTCCTAGACAATGTCGTCAACTGGATCCTGGAACTCGATCGCGGCCGCTATTTCCCTTACGAGGGCAACTATTCGACCTATCTCGAGAAGAAGGCCAAGCGCCTCGAGCAGGAGGACCGCGAGGACCAGAGCCGGCAAAAGGCGATTCGGGACGAGCTCGACTGGATCCGCCAGTCGCCCAAGGCCCGCCAGACCAAGTCGAAGGCGCGTATCAAGGCGTTCGACCAACTCGTCGAGAACGCCGAAAAGCGCACTATCGGCAAGGCGCAGATCGTCATCCAGTCGCCCGAACGCCTCGGTTCGAAGGTGATCGAGGCCGACGGCCTGACCAAGGCCTATGGCGACAAGTTGCTCTTCGAGAATCTCTCGTTCAGCCTGCCGCCGGGCGGCATTGTCGGCATTATTGGTCCCAACGGCGCGGGTAAATCGACGCTGTTCCGTATCATCACCGGCCAGGAAACACCCGACGAGGGTTCGGTCACGATCGGCGACACCGTCCATCTCGGCTATGTCGACCAGAGCCGTGATGCGCTCGATCCCAACCACAATGTCTGGGAGGAAATCTCGGGCGGGCACGAGTTGATGACCGTCGACAAGCAGGAAATGCAGACGCGCGCCTATGTCGGGGCATTCAACTTCAAGGGCGGCGACCAGCAGAAGAAGGTCGGCCAGCTATCGGGCGGCGAGCGCAACCGCGTCCATATTGCCAAAATGCTCAAGGAGGGCGGCAACGTCCTGCTGCTCGATGAACCGACCAACGATCTCGACGTCG
>CAZHWG010000401.1:0-1813 GCA_964535925.1 uncultured Sphingorhabdus sp. | reverse complement strand
GACCCCTACAGCTTCATGTAGCGCCTCGGTCGCGCCGCTCCTTGTCGAGCAACGCGGTCTTGCGTTCGAGGCCATAGGCATAGCCGCCCAGGCTGCCGTCCTTTCGGATCACGCGGTGGCACGGGATCAGCACCGCGACATGGTTGTCGGCATTGGCCGATCCGGCCGCGCGAGTCGCCTTGGGACTGCCGGCGGCGGCGGCGATGTCGGCGTAGCTGCGTGTCTCGCCGGGCGGGATCGCGCGCAGCGCCGCCCAGCATGCCTCCTGGAAGGCGGTGCCCTTCACGTCGAGCGGGATGTGGCTGAAGTCGCCCGGGGCTTCGACCGATGCGACGACAGCGGCGAGCAGCGCCTCGAACGCTTCGCCGCCCTCGACCAGTTCGGCCTTCGGGAAGCGCCGTGCCAGCGCGCCCGCATCCTCGTCGAACGACAGCCGGCAGACGCCCTTGTCGGTCGCGGCGACGAACATGTCGCCCAGGCTCGTCGCGACAACCGCCCAGTGGATCGTCGCACCCTCGCCGCCATTGGCCCAGATCGAAGGTGCCATGCCGAGTTTTCCTTTCGCTGAATCGTAGAATCGCGACGGGCCCGAAAAGCCCGCGTCGTAGATCGCATCGGTGACGCGGCCCGACTCGCTCAGCGCGGTGCGCGCGCGCTCGTCGCGCAGCGCGCGGGCATAGGCGGCGGGCGACAGGCCGGTCTGTGCGGTAAATATGCGCTGGAAATGGCTCGGCGAATAGCCGGTCCGCTGTGCCAAGGCGGCGAGTGCCAGCGGCTCCTCAGCCTGCTTGATCGCCTCGATCGCTTCGAGCACCGCGCGTTCGTCGCGCGCGACATCGTCGGGCGAGCAGCGCTTGCATGGCCTGAGACCCGCCGCTCGGGCTGCGGCACCGTCGGCGAAGAAGCGGACGTTCCGCCGCAGCGGATGGCGTGCGGCGCACGACGGGCGGCAATAGATGCCTGTCGACAGAACGCCCGTAACGAAACGACCGTCTTGGCTACGGTCGCGCCGCAGCACGGCCTGCCATGCGTCTTCGACATCGATCGGGACTGTTTGGGTCATGTTCGCCTTCCTTGTTGCGCGTGTTCCAATACCACGCAAGCATCGCATCGGCGTCCCGCGCCTTGCGTTCAAAGCACGACGGGTTAGACACTGGCGGCCATGACCAGCCTTGCCCATCGCTTCGCCCGTTTCTGCTCGCTCATCGCCGCGCTTGCCGCTCTCGCGATCGCCGCGCCGACGCAGGCCGACGATGTCGCCGCCGCCGGGCGCGGCGTCGTGCGCGTGGTCACCGTCGCGATCGTCAATGGCGAGGTCGTCGGCTTCGGCCACGGATCGGGTTTCGCGGTCTCGCCGACGCGGATCGTCACCAATGCGCACGTCGTTGAATCGGCGGTCCGTTACCCGCAGAACGTCGCGCTCGGCGTGGTCCCTTCGGAGGGGAAGAAGAGCTACGAGGCGCGGCTCGTCGCGATCGACACCAAGCGCGACCTTGCGCTCATCGAAATGGTCGAAGGCCATATCCCGGTCACGGCGATCTATACAGGGCCGTTCGAAGCCGGCGAAGAGGTCACCGCGCTGGGCTATCCAGGCAATGTCGATGCCGCCGCTGCGGTCGATGCCGCCGATTACATTACCCCGCGTACTCCGGTCCGCTCGAACGGGAATCTGTCGAACCAGCAGGTCATCAACGGCATCGCCGCGATGGTTCATACCGCGAGCATCGCGCGCGGCAATTCGGGTGGACCGCTGGTCGACGAATGCGGTCGCGTCGTTGGCGTCAACACCTTCATCACCCGCGCCGACGACGGC
>CAZHWG010000400.1:0-1814 GCA_964535925.1 uncultured Sphingorhabdus sp. | reverse complement strand
AGAGCAAGAAGACGCTCGAGCTCGTCCAGTTCGTCGACGCGCACGAAATCGACGTGCTTTATTACGAGAAGCCCTATTACGTCGTCCCCGCCGACGACCTCGCCGAAGAGGCCTATATCGTCCTGCGCGAGGCGCTACGCAGCTCGAAGAAGGTCGGCGTCGGACAGCTGACGCTGCGCGGACAGGAGCAGCTCGTCAGCCTGAAACCGTGCGGCCGCGGGCTGGTGCTTGAGGTGCTGCGCTATGCCGACGAGGTCAACAAGGCGGCGAACTATTTTCGCGACATCGCCGATGCCAGGCCCGACAAGGAACTGCTCGAGCTCGCCACCACGCTGATCGACAAGAAAAGCGGCAGCTTCGACGCGGCCGATTACCACAACAACTATATCGACGCGCTCAAGCGCCTGATCGACAAGAAGGCGAAGGCAAAAGGGAAACGCGTCATCGAGGATGTCGACGAGCCGGGCGAGGTCGCGGGCAAGTCGAACGTCATCGACCTGATGGCGGCGTTGAAAGCCTCGGTCGACGGCAAGAAGACAACGCCCGCGAAGAAACCGGCGGCCAAAAAGCCGCCGACGAAAAAGCGTGCCTGAGATGACGCTCAACGATCCGATCCTGATCCACTGGATCGATCTCGATCTGCTGGCGCGGCTCGGGATCGCGGCGGTCCTCGGGCTGCTGCTCGGTCTCGACCGCGAAATGCGCGGCCACGCCGCCGGGATGCGCACGCACGGGCTGATCTGCTTTTCGGCGGCGGCGATGACGGTGTCGATTATCGCGCTCTATTTCCAGCTCGACGGGACGCGGATGGACCCGCTGCGCGTGTTCGAGGCGACCGGCGCGTTCATCGGCATCATCGGCGCCGGCCTGATCGTGTTCAGCAAGGGCGAGGTCAAGAACCTGACGACCGCCGCGCACCTGTGGCTGGCGGCGGTGGTCGGCATCGCGTGCGGTGCGGGACAGTGGCCGCTGGTCGCTATCGCCGCGGCGATTTCGGTCGTGATGCTGACCCTGCTCGGGATCGTCGAGCGCAGATATTTCGACGACGAGGACTATACTGGATGAGCAAGGCCGACCCGCTTGCGCAGTACAAAGCCAAGCGCGACTTCGCGCTGACCGCCGAACCCGCGGGCAAGGTCGCCAGGGGCAAAGGGAACCGCTTCATTGTCCAGAAGCACGACGCGACGCGGCTGCATTACGATTTCCGCATCGAGGTCGACGGCGTGCTCAAGAGCTGGGCGGTGACCAAAGGGCCGAGCGCCAATCCCGACGACAAGCGGCTCGCGGTGCGGACCGAGGACCACCCGATGAGCTATGCCGAGTTCGAAGGCATCATCCCCAAGGGCCAGTACGGCGGTGGCACGGTGATGCTGTGGGACCGCGGCACCTGGGCGCCGATCACGGGCAAGAGCGCCAAGGACATCGACAAGGGCCACCTCCATTTCACGCTCGACGGGGAGCGGATGAAGGGCGAGTGGATCCTCATCCGACTGAAACCGCGCGCGGGCGAAAAGCGCGAGAACTGGCTGCTGCGCAAAATCGAGGACGCCTATGCCGGAGGAACCGACGACCTCGTCGCGCGCGAGCTGACCAGCGTGCTGACCGGCCGGACGATGGCCGAGATCGCCGCCGACGAGGACGGCGCGCAGTCATTGAAGGGCAAGAAGGGCCAGGCGTTCAGCGCCGCGATGAGCGAGGCCGCCGAGCACAACGCCGCGGTCGCGAAAGAACGCGGCAAGAGCGCGAAGAGATCGAGGCTAACCGGCAAGCCGCCCAGGTTCCGCCCGCTCCAGCTCGCGACGCTGGTCGACGAG
>CAZHWG010000399.1:0-1818 GCA_964535925.1 uncultured Sphingorhabdus sp. | reverse complement strand
GCCGCATGAACGTAATCAGCTACGGCAAGGAACGCCCGGTCGCGCTCGGCTCCGATCCGGCAAGCTGGGCGCAGAACCGCCGCGCTGTATCGGTCGTGCCGCTCTAGGGGCAATCGGTTTTGCCCCGGCAGCGCTGTCGGGGAGGTCGCTATTCGTCGCCGTAGATCGCGACGCTCGCTTCGGCTTCGCTCGATATCATGCCGCGATACATGCCCGGCGTATTGAAGCTGTAGCCGCCGAAGCCCTGCGGCGTCGCGACGATAACGCCGCCGCTGCCGCCGAGTTCGCCGAGGTCGGCGATGACGCCGTCGGCCGCCTGCTGAATCGTCTGGCCGCCGAGCCGGACGCGCGCGCAGATCTCGTGCGCGACGCCGAGCCGAATGAAATATTCGCCCGCGCCCGTCGCCGAAACCGCGCAGGCGCGATTGTCGGCATAGGTGCCCGCGCCGATGATCGGCGAATCGCCTATCCGGCCCCAGCGCTTGCCGGTCAGCCCGCCGGTCGAGGTCGCGGCGGCGACATTGCCGTGGCGGTCGAGCGCGACCGCGCCGACGGTGCCATATTTTAGATCGACGTCATAGGCGCTGAGTCCAGACGCCTCGCCCGCGCGCAGCTCGTCGAGCTGGCGGCGGCGCTCGTCGGTGTAGAACCAGCTATTTTCGACCTGTTCGAGCCCCTGTTCGATCGAAAATTCGTCGGCGCCGGCACCGCGCAAAAAGACGTGCGGGCTTTCGGTCATCACCCTGCGCGCCAGCGTCACCGGGTGGCGGGTATGCGAGGTTCCGGTTATCGCGCCGGCGCTCAGCGTCGCGCCGTCCATGATCGAGGCGTCGTGCTCGATCGTGCCTTCATAGGTGAAGACGGCGCCGCGCCCGGCGTTGAAATGCGGATCGTCCTCGAGCTCGCGGATCGTCGCCTCGACCGCGTCGATAGCGCTGCCGCCATCGCGCAGCACGCCGCCGCCGGTCGCCAGCGCATGGCCGAGCGCGGCGCGGATCGCCCCGTCCTGCTCGGGTGTCAGCCGGTCGCGCTCGATCACCCCGGCGCCGCCATGGATGACCAGCGTCCATTGCGACGCGAGATCGTCGGGGCCGCTGTCCTGCGCGGCGGCGGGGGTGATGGTCATCAAAAGGGCTCCCAGAAACAACAAAAGACGCATGGCAAATCTCCTGGTCCCGCATCTAGCGGCAAGCTGCGGCTTTGTCAGCCCGATTGGCGAGCCTCGAGTTTGCGCCAGGCGAGCTCGGCGAATTCGCAGAGCAGCGGGCGGGTGTCGCGCGGATCGATGATGTCCTCGACGCCGAAATGCTCGGCGGTGCGGAAGGGCGAGCGCACCTTGTTGAGGCGATCGCGGATTTCCTCGAGCTTGGCCGCGGAATCGTCCGCGGCTTCGATTTCCGACTTATAGGCAACCTCGATTCCACCCTCGATCGGCAGCGATCCCCAGTCGCCGCTAGGCCAGGCGAAACGGTATTGAAAGCGCTCGGCGTTCGACATCGCCGAGCCGGCGATGCCATAGGCGCGGCGGACGACGACGCTGGCCCAGGGGACGGTCGCCTTGTAGATCGCGTTCATCGCGTTGACGCCGTAGCGGATCGTGCCCTCGCGCTCGGCCGCTCCGCCGATCATGAAACCAGGATTGTCGACGAGATGGACGACGGGCAAGCGAAACCGGTCGGCGAGCTTGACGAAGCGCTCGGCCTTTTCGCTGGTCTTGGCCTCCCAACTGCCGCCAAGGAAGCTCGGATCGCTGGCGAGCGCCGCGACCGGCCGGCCGTCCAATCGTGCAAAGGCGGTGATCGCGGCCTGGCCCCAGCG
>CAZHWG010000398.1:0-1826 GCA_964535925.1 uncultured Sphingorhabdus sp. | reverse complement strand
TGTCTCATATCACGCACCGCGCAATCGGGCGTCACCAGCTGGTACTGGCAGCCCAGCCGCACGCTCCGCGCCGCCGGATGGGAACCCGTCGCGCTGGGGAAGGACCGCGCCGCCGCCGTCCGCATCGCAGAGGCCCGCAACGAAGAGGTCGATGCCTGGAAAAATGGTGGCAAGATCCCGCGCGGGATCCGCGCCCGCTCCGCCACCGGCACCTTCGGCGCGCTTATCGACCGCTATCGCCGCGACATCGTCCATGGCACCAAGCCGAGCGGCGCGCCGCGGCTCAAGCCGCGCACCCGCATCGTCTATGAAACCGGGCTCAAGCGGCTCGAGACTTGGGGCGGCAAGCATCCCCTCGCCTTCATCACGCCGGCGCGCGTCCGCGCGCTGCGCGACGCCACCGCCCGCCCGATCGCAAAGGGCGGCATCGGCCACGCCGCCGCGCACAACCTGCTCAAGGTCGGCCGGCAGGTGTTCGCGTTCGGCGAGAACATCGACGCCATCCCGAAGGGCGCCAACCCGTTCGCCAACTTCGACCTCGCCGCCCCGCCGCCGCGCAGCGCGTCGTGGAGCGAAGAGGACCAGGCCGCGTTCGTCGCCGCCGCATACGAGCTCGGCTATCCCTCGATGGCGCTGGCGATCGAGCTCGCCATCTACACCGCCCAGCGCGAAAGCGACCTGATCGCGTTCACCGAACCGCAGTTCCAGGCGCTCAGGATCCACAACCCCGCGGTGCACGAACGCCTCGCCGGCGACGACGGCATCGTCCGCGGCTGGGTGTTCGCCCAGATCAAGACGACGACCGAATATGCCGAGCGCCTGATGGAGATCCCGTTCGAGCCGGAGATCCGCGCGAAGGTAGAGGCGGCGATCCGCACCAACCGCGCGCGCGATCGCGCCGCCACCCCGCCGCGCCTGATCACGCACGTCCTGGTCAACGACGCGACCGGCCTGCCATGGAACCAGCGGCATTTCATCCGCACCTGGTCGAAGATTGCCGACCATGCCGCGAAGCGCACCGGCCGCGACGGCATGCGAAAGCTCGTCTGGCACGACCTGCGCCGCACCCGCGTCGTCCGCCTGCGCCGCCACGGCCACGACAAGACGACGATCTCGGCGATCACCGGCCTCGACCCCAAGTCGATCGACGAGATGCTGAAGATCTACGGCCCGATCGACCCCACCATCACCGCCGCCGCCATCGCCGGCACGCTCGGCCCGCGCGCCGCAAAGGTCGTCGCGATCGACAAAGAGGAGAAGGAAGGGTGAAATCACGCGATGAGCTCAATCCCAGAGCTCGCATCCGATTCGACGCTGACTTGGAACTCACTCAAGTTCAATTCGGCACCACAAACATCGCTATAAATTGGCCGTGGCGGCCAGCATGGATGGTCAACCACAAGTTCGACTGGCTTGATCGCATGGCGCCTTCCAACAAAACCGCCGAAAACGACTGATGTTGGAAGGCTTTTCGCTCTGAAACCCGCAGAAAACCGTCACTCTGCATTCTTCCCAAGCTGACGACGAGGGTTCGATTCCCTTCACCCGCTCCACATCCGGCAGGTCAGATTCCGTCAGCGATCGCTTCGAGTCCCGTCGCCTCGATCGCCTTGGCGAGATCGGCCGCACACCCGCGAGCATCATCCACGCTGGTCGAGCGGACGACGAAATTGGCACCTACCCGCCCCTCGCGAAAGAACGGATAGCTGCCGATCGCGCAGCCGGGATGGTCGCGTTCGGCGACGCGCAGCAGGTCGGCGACCTCGCTCTCGGCGACCCACGCGCCGAGCGTGACCGAGACGAGCGGCGCGCCGCCTTCGAGGCTG
>CAZHWG010000397.1:0-1844 GCA_964535925.1 uncultured Sphingorhabdus sp. | reverse complement strand
CGCCGAAGGTACCGATCGGTGCGCCAGTCCTTGGCGAGCTCGACCGCGGCGCGCATCAGCTGGCCGTGATGCTGTTCTAGCTTGCGTTCGAGCCGCTCGAACAGCGTGAAGGCGTCGGCGGTCGCACCGGCAAAGCCGCCGATCACGCTACCGTCATGGAGACGGCGCACCTTTTTCGCATTGGGTTTCATGATCGTCTGGCCCATCGAGACCTGGCCGTCGCCGATGATGACGACCTTCCCGTTCTTGCGGACCGAAAGGATGGTGGTGCCGTGCCATTGGATGAGGCCGTGTTGTTCTTTTTGCATGGCAGCGAATATGGGTTAGCTGTTTGGCGATGCAAGCCCGTTCATCGCGCCGATCCGCGCGAAGAGATCGTCGTTGACCGGCGTCGCGATGCCATGGCGGCGACCCAGGTCGGCAATCGCGCCGTTCAAAAAGGCGATCTCGGTGGGCTTGCCGGCGGCGACGTCGTCGGCCATCGAAGAGCGCGCCTTGGCATCGATGTTTGCCAGCAGCGGCAGGCGTTCGAGCAGCCATTGCGGCAGCGACAGCATCAAGGCGAGCCGTTGCGGCGAGACGACGCCCGTCGGGGCGGGGCGGATCCCTTCGGCGCGCGCGACCTTCATCCCCTCGCGAATCGCGCCGACGGTCATTGCGCGCCATTTCGGATCGAGGAACTGCGCGCGCAGGCCCATTCCCGATGCGGCATTGACCGCGTTGTTGAGGTTGATCAGCAGCTTGCCCCAGCGGACCGAGGCGAAGTCGTCGCTGAACGCGACCGGCGCGAAGCGGCTGTGCGCGACGCTTTCGAGCAGCCCGAGCGCGGGCGATGCCTCGACGACGATATTGCCCGCGGTCGCCTTGTGAAAGCGGTGGCCGCCGATGACGACGACATTGTGCGTGACGACGCCGCCAAGGACCTTGTGGTCGGGCAGCGCTGCGCGCAGCTTTTCGAGCGGGCCGATGCCGTTCTGCAACGCGACGATCGGCGTGGTCGGCGGGCAATGCGCCTTGAGCTCGGCAATCGCACCCTCAAGCGCGGTCGCCTTGATCGCGAGGACGACGAGTCCCGCCTCGGCGAGCACCGCGGGGTCGCTCGTGATGTGAAGATCGGCAACGGCGACCTCGGCGCTGTGTCCGGCATAATCGGACAGTGCGAGATGCCCCGCCGATTGCGCCGCGTCGGCGAGCCACGGGCGTCCGAGCAGGCGGACGTCGCCGCCTGCAAGCTGCCAGGCGAGGCCGACATAGGCGCCGATCGACCCCGCGCCGTGAATGACGATCGGGCCGGCGGTGCTCGTCGAAGGGTCGTTCAATTGACGCCCCTCCGCGCGAGTTCGGCCTCCCAGGCGAGCGCATCGGCGACGATCGTGTCGAGATTGTCGTAGCGCGGCGTCCAGTCGAGTGTCGCAAGGATGCGCTTATTGTCGGCGGTTAGTGCATCGGGGTCGCCGGCGCGGCGGCCTTCGAAGCGGCGCATGATCGTGGTCCCCGCGACGCGATCGACCGCGTCGAGCACTTCGAGCACCGAATAGCCGTGCCCATAGCCGCAGTTCATCACGAGGCTGCGCTCCGGCTCGGCAATCAGCGCATCGAGCGCAGCGACGTGCGCCGCGGCAAGGTCGCTGACGTGGATATAGTCGCGTTCGCCGGTACCGTCGGGGGTGGCGAAGTCGGTTCCGAACACCGCGACGTCGGCGCGCTTGCCGAGCGCGGCCTCGCAGGCGACCTTGATGAGGTGCGTCGCGCCGGTCGTCGACTGGCCTGTGCGGCCTTGCGGATCGGCTCCGGCGACGTTGAAATAGCGTAGCGCGCAATAGTTGAAGGCGTGCGCGGCGGCG
>CAZHWG010000396.1:0-1858 GCA_964535925.1 uncultured Sphingorhabdus sp. | reverse complement strand
GCCGGTCGTCGCGCACGGCCGCTGGCTCAGCGGGCGGCGGCGCGTTTTCGTTGCCGAATCGACGCTGGTCGATGCGCATGGCGAGGAGGTTGCACGCGGTACCGGGACCTTCATGCGCTCGTCGTTCGCTCTGTCGGGCCTGCCCGGCTATGCGAATCGCAGCCGCGAGTGACCGCGCAGCTTCCCGCCCGGCTGATTGTTACCGCTCTGATTCGTTCGGTTCAGGCGCAAGGTGGCTTCGCGACCGTGCTGCGCAGCGGCCATGACCAGGCCGGCTCAATTATGCTGCAATGCACCAAAATGGGCCAGTTCGAGCGCCTGCTCGAGCGCCAAATGACGCTCGACGGAGCGTATGAATGGCGCGCAATTCCCGAAGCGCAAGAGAAGAACGCGTTGGAATTAAACGATTATATAGAACGACGCCACGCCCGGGACCGTGATTTGTGGGTGATCGAGCTAGACGTCGCAGACACGGAACGCTTCATCGCTGAATTGAACGCGTTCGGTTGACGGTGAGTCTGGGGAGGCTATTGAGCCACCCAACGCAACGCGCAGGTTGCCCTCGTCGTCCAGGTCGGATGGCATTTGGGGGGGTAAACACGCAGTCGGACGACAGGTTCCCGGATGCCGGCACACGGCCACCATCCGATCCAACCTTCGACCGCACAGACCGACAGGTTCATGACCAATATTTTGCGCGCCGCCAGCCTTGCTGCGGTGCTTATGACTGCAGCCGGTACGTTCATCGCGACCGATCCCGGCTTTGCCTCGGAAACTGTCGCGCAGGCAGCTGTCCCGACGCTCCAGATCGACCGCGCGGTGGTCGATCATTCCGGCGATGCTATCGATACAGCGCTTCGTTCGCCCGATAGTTCCCTGCCGATCCAGATTTCCGACGAGACCGCCGATGCGCCCAGCGCAATCGAAGACGCGATCGCCGATGACAGCGCCAAGTTCGAAGCCGCCTCGCTGAGCGAACTCGTGCTGAAAATGCCGATCCCCGATACGCTCGATGCCGAGACGCGGTGTCTTGCCGGCACGATCTATTTCGAATCGAAGGGCGAAACGCTCTCGGGGCAGCTTGCCGTTGGCCGCGTCGTCCTCAATCGCGTCGCGTCGCCCCGCTTCCCCAACAGCATTTGCGGCGTCGTCTATCAGCGCAGCCAGTTCTCGTTCGTTCGCGGCGGCAAGATGCCGCACATCAACACCGCGAGCAATTCGTGGCGCAACGCCGTTGCGATCGCGCAGATCGCGCGTGACGAGCTGTGGAAAAACGACGCCAAGGGCGCCTTGTTCTTCCATGCCACGCGGGTCTCGCCGAAATGGCGCCTGAAACGCATCGCGCAGATTGACAACCACATCTTCTATCGCTGAGCGTAATCGCGGCGCCCGCGCCGACACGTTCGCGTCGAGCTTCCGTAACGCCTTGCCCAAAAGGGCGGGGCGTTGCTATATGTTGCCAATTTGTTCTATGCTGGCCGCATGGCCAGCGTTTCGCCCCCTGACTCCGATCGCGAGTCTCTTGCCAACCCGTGCGCGAGCGATGTCGCGCGCGGCGTCGCCCGGATGTTTCACGCCGCCGGTCTGACCGTCCTGTGCGAGGTCCCGCTGCCCAACGGCCGGCGCGCCGACATGCTGGCGATCGACGCCAAGGGCACGGTGACGATCGTCGAGATCAAGGTCGCGCGCGCCGATCTCCACGGCGATACAAAATGGCCCGATTACCTGGCCTATTGCGATCGCTTCTTCTGGGCGCTCGATCCCGCGCTCGATGCGGAGCTGCTGTCGCGCGAGACGCACCAGCCCGATCGGTGCGGGCTGATCATCGCCGATCGCTACGGCGCCGAAATCGTCCGCG
>CAZHWG010000395.1:0-1861 GCA_964535925.1 uncultured Sphingorhabdus sp. | reverse complement strand
TTCTACAAGATCAAGACCAACGCCTATAAGTTCGGCTGGGCGCTGATCCCGCTGTCGGTGCCGTTCGTCTGGATCATCATGATCGGTCGGCGGATGCGCGAGCGGCGTCTGTACGACCACATGATCTTCACGACCTATTCGATCGCCTTCATGATGCTGTTGCTCGTCGTGCTGATGGTGGCGCTGATGCTCGGTGCGCCGACCGGGTGGATCGTCTTGGTCGGGACGCTCTATCCGCCCTTTCACATGTACCGCCAGCTGAAGGGCGCCTATCGCCTGTCGCGCATCAATGCGCTGATCCGCGCGACACTCCTGACGGTGTTTTCGCTGATTGCGCTTACCCTGTTCGTCCTCCTCCTCGTGACCGCCGGCCTCGTCGCCTGATGCGCGACATCGACCGTCGCCTGCTGCTCCAGCTCGGCACCTTCGGCGTCGCCGCGCTCGCCTTGCCCGGCGCGGCCAGTGCCGCATTCTTCGCGCGCGGCTTCACCCACGGCGTCGCCAGCGGCGAGCCGTCGCCGCACTCGGTCCTGCTGTGGACGCGCTACGTCGCGAGCGGCGATACGCGCCTGACCGCCGAGCTGTCGGAGACCGCCGACTTCGCGCGCGTCGCGGGCGGCGGTTCGGTCGATGCGCGCGGCGAGGCCGACCACACCGCCAAGCTCGTCGTCGCCGGCCTCGCGCCCGATCGCTGGTATTACTATCGCTTCGTCGCGCCCGACGGTACCGCCTCGCAGACCGGACGCACGCGCACCTTGCCCGACGACCGGGTCAGCGATTTCCGCCTCGCGCTGTTTTCGTGCGCCAACCTGCCGTTCGGCTGGTTCAACGCCTATGCCCACGCCGCCGCGCGCGACGATATCGACCTCGTCCTGCACGTCGGAGACTATTTCTACGAATACCGCGTCGGCACATATCCCTCGCTCGCCGAGGCACTGCCCGGCCGCGCGATCCAGCCGAACAGCGAGACGATCATCCTCGCCGACTATCGCCTGCGCTACGCCAGCTACCGCGCCGATCGCGATCTCCAGGCGCTCCACCAGATGGCGCCGATGATCGCCCAGCCCGACGACCATGAATTCGCCAACGATGCGTGGCAGGGAAGCGCCGAGAACCACGATCCCGCCAACGAGGGCGACTGGGCGCTGCGCAAGGCGGCGGCGGCGCGCGCCTACGCCGAATGGATGCCGGTCTCCGAAGTCGCCGCGAAGGAGTACCGGATCGGCGACCTGGCGACGCTGACGATGCCCGAAACGCGCATCACCGGGCGCGACCAACAGCCCGACCTCGGCGCGGCGCTCGCGGGCGGCGGCGATATCGGCGCCAGGCTCGTCGGTTTTCGCGACGACATCTGGGCCGACCCGGCGCGCTCGATGATGGGCGCAGCGCAGGAGGCATGGATCGCCGATCGGCTCAAGGCCTCGGTCGCGTCGGGCACGCGCTGGCAGGTCGTCCCGCAACAGGTGCTGATGGGCAACATCGTCTCGCCGCCCGAGAGCGGCCAGTGGATCGGGTCCGACGCGCCCGATTACCTCAAGTCACGCGTCGCGATCGGGCTCGCCGCCGCCAAGGTCGGACTGCCGTTCAATTTCGACAGCTGGGGCGGCTATCCCGCCGCGCGCGAACGCCTGCTCACCGCCGCGCTCGACGCCAATGCCAATTTCGTCACGCTGGCGGGCGACAGCCACAACGCCTGGGCGTTCGACCTCGCGCACCAGGGCGCGCCCGCCGGAGTCGAGATCGGCGGTCACAGCGTCACCTCTCCGGGATTCGAGGCGAACCTGCCCAATTCGACCGAAGCAACGCGCGTCGCCGCGCTGCGCCGCGTCAATCCCGAGCTCAAATGGGCCGAGACGAGCCG
>CAZHWG010000394.1:0-1873 GCA_964535925.1 uncultured Sphingorhabdus sp. | reverse complement strand
GTCAGCCCCAAGAAGCTGCTGATCCCGCTGTCGTACGTCTGCGTCCTCGGCGGCACGACGACGCTGATCGGCACGTCAACCAACCTGCTGGTCGATTCGGTCGCGCGCGGTGCCGGGATGGGCGGGTTCGGCATCTTCTCGATCACGCCATACGGGCTCGTCGCGGGCGTCGCCGGCATGCTCGCACTGATTTTCATCAGCCGCTGGCTGCTGCCCGGAGACAAGGATTCGAGCCCTGCTGTCGCCGACGAGAGCGCGGGTTTCCTCACCGAAGTGACGCTGACCAAGGACAGTGAACTGGCCGGTCGCAAGATCGCCGACCTGCCCTTGTTCAAGCGATCGAAGATCCAGGTCATCGCGCTCAAGCGCGGCGGGCGTTTCCAGCGCACGGCCATCGGCTTCGAAAAGCTTGGCATGGGCGACCGCCTGGTCCTGCGGCTCGATGCGGCCGAACTGCTGACGCTCCGCCAGAACGAGGATTACGAGGTCGGGCTGACGGCAGGCGATGCCGATGTTCCGACCAATGCGGTGGGCCTCGTCGAAGCGACGATCGCCCCGTCGCACCCGAGCATCGGCCAGCGGCTGATCGACATTCCCTTCCTCAGCACGCTGCGCGTGCGCATCCTCGGTGTATCGCGCTTTCGCAAGGTGCCCGGACCCGATTTGCCCAATGCGCGGATCCATGCGGTCGACCGGCTGCTGGTCACCGGTGCCGAGCGCGACATCCGGCAACTCTATGGCAATCCCTATCTCTATTCGGTCGGCGAGACGCTCGTGCGCGAATTCCGCCGCGACCGCGCGCCGATCGCGATCGGTGCGCTTGCCGCGGTCGTCATATTGTCGGCGCTCGGAATGTTGTCGATCGGCATTGCCGCGATCATCGCGGTCGGCGTCATCCTGCTGACCCGCTGTATCGATGCCGAAGAGGCGTGGACGTCGATCGAGGGCAACGTGCTGGTCCTCATTTTCGCGATGCTCGCGGTGGGGTTGGCACTTGAGAAGGCGGGCAGTGTTTCGCTGATCGTCGATGCGCTGACCCCGGTGCTGCGCGACATGCCCGCCTGGGCGCTGGTCGCATCGGTCTATATCCTCTCGGTCCTGCTGACCGAGATCGTCACCAACAACGCGGTCGCAATCGTCGTCACGCCGATCGTCATCAAGCTCGCCAACGATCTCGGCATCGATCCCAAGCCGCTCGTCATCGCGGTAATGTTCGCCGCCTCGGCGAGCTTTGCGACCCCGATCGGCTATCAGACCAATACGCTGGTCTATGCCGCCGGCGGCTA
Organism: uncultured Sphingorhabdus sp.; assembly: GCA_964535925.1. GTDB lineage: Bacteria > Pseudomonadota > Alphaproteobacteria > Sphingomonadales > Sphingomonadaceae > Flavisphingopyxis. Next base: position 587 of record CAZHWG010000394.1, on the reverse strand, counting down.
CCGCTTCATCGACTTCTTCAAGGCCGGCATACCGCTGACGCTGTGCGTCGGCCTAGCGACGGTGATCGCAATTTCACTGCTGGCATAGACGCGCTTGCACGTGGCTGGAGGCTTGGCTAGCGTGCCGCGTCGGCCGCTTGGCGCCACGAATTTCAGGGGGATGTGACGATGCTAGGCTGGTGGTTCCGGATTCCCCTGTGGCAACGCGTCGTCGGGGCACTGATCCTCGGCATCCTGGCGGGTCTCTGGTGGGGACCGGAGGCCGAACAAATCAAGTGGATCGGCGATTTCTTCATCCGCTCGATCAAGATGCTCGTCGTGCCGCTGATCTTCTTCAGCCTGGTCTCGGGTGTCGCGGCGATCGGCGACGTCAAGAAGCTCGGCAAGATCGGCGGCCGTGCGCTGCTGCTGTTTGTCGTCACCGGCCAGATAGCGGTCTGGCTCGGGCTGCTGCTCGGCACCATATTCAAGCCCGGTTTGGGCATCGACACGTCGAAGGTCGTGATGGGCGAAACGCCTGCGCCGACGGATACCAGCTGGACCGACATGATCCTGTCGATAGTGCCGCAAAGCCCGGTCCAGACGAT
>CAZHWG010000393.1:0-1877 GCA_964535925.1 uncultured Sphingorhabdus sp. | reverse complement strand
CAACATGGCGTTCGGTGTGCTCAAGTCGCTGCGCTACGATCACCTGTCGATCGGCCTCGACGGGCGACTCGACGGCGACATGGTGACCGACATCAAGTTTACCGGGCTGAGCCAGGGCGAAGGCGCGACGCGCAACATCCTGACGCGCGCAATTGCCAAGATTCCGTTCGAATTCAATATCAAGATTACCGCGCCGTTCCGCCAGCTGATCTTTTCGGCGCGCAGTTATTACAACCCCGAACTGCTGATCGAGCAGAACCTCCCGGCGCTCATCCGCGCACAGGACGAGGCGACGCGCGCAGGGCGGGCCGGGACCGAGGATGAACCGGGCGTTCAGCCCCCCGTAAGCGAGGATATGCCATGAAAATCACGAGGGACATGAAGCTGGAGCCGAGAGCGACACTGCTGGGAACACTTGCGATGGCAACCGTGCTGTCGGGGTGCGTGACCGTCGAAGCGCCCGACAAACCGATCGTCATCAACCTGAATATCAACATCAAGCAGGAAGTCGTGTATAGGCTTGATGGCGACGCCAAGGCGTTGATCGACGAACAAGGAGACATTTTCTGATGTATCGATATGCAAAATGGATGGCGGGAGGCGTGGCGCTGGCAATGCTCGCGACGGCTGGCGCCGCCTATGCACAGCGCGATCCCGCCTACGAAAGCGCGCGCCAGGCGGGGATCATCGGCGAAATGCCCGATGGCTATCTCGGCTTCGTCGTCACCCCGACCCCCGAGGTTCGGGCGATGGTCGACGACATCAACATCAAGCGCAAGGCGGCCTATACCAAGCGCGCGGCGGCGACCAATTCGACCGTCGAACAGTTTGCTTTCACCACCGGCTGCAACCTGATCGCCAAGACCGCGCCGGGCGAGAAATACCAGTCGCCCGACGGCGTCTGGCGCACGCGCGGCAGCGAACCGCCGATCCGGGACAGCCGCTGCCTGTGAAGCCGTAACGATCGAAGGGCGCTTTCGCGATGCGAAGGCGCCCTTTTCCATGGCTGAGCCGCGCCGCCTGTCGGCAACTGTTGACTCGCCCCGACCCGATTTCTAAAGGGGCGCCATCCATGCGACCTGACGGGCGCGCGGACTGTGTCGCCGCGGGCAACCCGGCGACATCGTTTTATGAGCAAATTCTAGCCAAAGGGCACGCGGATTTTGGCCGACGAGCGCATCCACGACAGTGATCTCGACAAGCGGATCGCGGCGGCCAAGGCCGCTACCGAACGCGGGCATTCCTCCGAGGAAGCGCGCGCGGAGAATCGCGGCTGGGCAGTCGGCATCGAATTCGTCGGCGCGGTGCTCGTCTCGGGCTTTATCGGCTGGGGCATCGACAACTGGTCGGGCCTCGGCACGTCGCCCTGGGCGATGATCGTCCTACTCTTCCTTGGGTTCATCGCCGGCACGCGCCGCGCGCTCAAGACCTCGCAGCAGTTCGATACCGATCCCACCACCGGCAAAAGGGGACACTGAACCATGCCCGGTCCCATGGAACAGTTCGAAATCAAGGTCCTGCGCCCGATCGAGGCGAACGGTTATGATCTTTCATTCACCAACTCCTCGCTGTGGATGGCGATTGCGCTCGGCGTCGTCGCGATATTCATGTTCGTCGGCACGATGCGCCCGCAGCTAGTCCCCGGCCGCTGGCAGGCGGCGGTCGAATATCTCTATGATTTCGTCCGCAACATGGTCGACGAGACCGTCGGGCCCGAGGGCAAGCGCTTTGCCCCGCTGATCTTCTCGGTCTTCATCTTCGTTCTCGCGTGCAACCTGCTCGGCCTGATCCCGTGGGTCGGTGCCTTCACCCCGACGAGCCATATCGCGGTGACGCTGGGGCTGGCGGCGATCGTCTTCGGCATCGTCTGCATCGTC
>CAZHWG010000392.1:0-1879 GCA_964535925.1 uncultured Sphingorhabdus sp. | reverse complement strand
GGGCGGGGTCATGGCTGCGATGTAAGGTGGCTGGCATGCTCGGCGCAAGGTCGCTAGGGCGGGGGCAACATTCACAGGAGAATATATTCATGCGACCTTCCGGCCGCGCGCCCGACCAGATGCGCGATATCATCATCGAGACGGGCTTTACCCGCCATGCCGAGGGGTCGGTGCTGGTCAGCTTCGGCGACACGCGCGTGCTGTGCACCGCGAGCGTCGAAAAGGGCGTTCCGCCGTGGCTGCGCGGCAAGGGCGAGGGCTGGGTCACCGCCGAATATGGCATGCTGCCGCGCGCGACGCACACCCGCGGCAATCGCGAAGCGGCGCGCGGCAAGCAGTCGGGCCGGACGCAGGAAATCCAGCGTTTGATCGGCCGCTCGCTCCGTTCGGTGGTCGACCTGAAGGCGCTCGGCGAACGCCAGATCACGCTCGACTGCGACGTGCTCCAGGCCGATGGCGGGACTCGGACCGCATCGATCAGCGGCGCGTGGGTTGCGCTGCGCCTCGCGGTCGACGGGCTGATCCGCGACAAGCTCATCAAGACCGACCCGATCGCACAGAAGATCGCCGCGATCAGCTGCGGAATTCATAACGGCACTCCCGTCCTCGATCTCGATTACGACGAGGACAGCAATGCCCAGGCCGATGCCAATTTCGTCCTGACCGGCGACGGTAAGCTCGCCGAGGTTCAGGCGACCGCCGAGGGCGCGACCTTCGACGAAGAGGAGCTGCTGCGCTTGCTGCGCCTCGCGCGGATCGGCTGCAATGGCATCTTCGCCGCGCAGGACGCCGCAGTCGACAAGGTCCGCGGAGCATGACTGCCGGGGCGGGAGAGCAGGCCATCCGCAAACTCGCCCCCGGTCGGCTGGTGATCGCAAGCCACAATGCGGGCAAGGTGCGCGAAATCGGCGCCTTGCTTGCGCCCTACGGCATCGAGATAGTCTCGGCCGCAGCGCTCGACCTGCCCGAGCCGGTCGAGACCGGCACGACCTTCATCGCCAACGCTGAGCTCAAGGCGCTGCAGGCGGCCGATCTGTCGGGCCTGCCGGCGCTCGCCGACGACAGCGGCCTGTGCGTCGCGGCATTGGGCGACGAGCCGGGAATATTCTCGGCGCGCTGGGCCGAGCTCGACGACGGCAGCCGCGATTTCGCCGAGGCGATGCGGCGCGTGGAGGCGCGCCTGCAGGACGCCGGACCCGACGCGCCGCGCGATGCGCACTTCACCTGCGCGCTGACGCTCGCCTGGCCCGACGGGCACAGCGAGAGCTTCGAAGGCCGCGTCGACGGCCTGCTTGTCTGGCCGCCGCGCGGACAGAATGGCTTCGGCTATGACGCGATGTTCGTGCCCAACGGTCACGCACAGACCTTCGGCGAGATGGATTCTGCCGCCAAGCACGCGATGAGCCACCGCGCCGATGCTTTTAAGAAATTGATCGCCGCAGCATTGTGAGCGTTTCAACCCGCAGATCGTTAAAGGCTTGGCTGCGTCGCTAGAGCGGCGATTGCCCGACGATGTTGCCCGCCGGGGTATAGCGGCAGACGAGGTAATCGTCGCTCGCATTGCTCGCCAGCGCGCAACCGACGTGCGTCGAATTGCGCCAGATGATCTGCGTATAATGCGCGACGTCGCCGAACTTGCCGGTGCTGCTCGTGTCGGGGATCCTGCCAGCGCGGTAATAGCGACGCTCGGCAACCCAGGGGGCGATCATGTCGCCGTATGCATAGGCACCACGCGTCCCCATCCACAAATTCTCGCCCTCGAGCTTGGCCGGATCGTGCGGCGCATGCGCGAAGCGGCGGGTTCTGGCCATCTCCGCGGCATAGCGTGCGGCATCGGCGACCAGACCGGCATCCCACACTAATGGCGACAGGCCGACCG
>CAZHWG010000391.1:0-1883 GCA_964535925.1 uncultured Sphingorhabdus sp. | reverse complement strand
GCGGGCGAGGCAAGAACCTTGGTCGCTCCGTCGGGGCTGTGCTTGTCGCCCCGCGCTTCATTCGACGGCGCAGACGGCGCTGCGACGGACTCGGGACGAGATGCCTCGGCCTGCGCGGCCGCAGCGCGGTCATCGCCGAGCCCGGGATTTTCGGCAGCCACGCGCGCGTCGTCCATGCCCGGCCCGGCATCGGTCGCATCGGCCACATCGGCTTCGCCCTGCGCGCTCGCCTGGGCGGCAGCCTCGTTGGCTTCAAGGACATCGTCGGGCACCTCCCCGGCGACCTCGATCTCGACCAGCATCGACCCGATCGCGATGACGTCGCCTTCTTCGCCGGCGACCGCGACGATCTTGCCCGAGACGGGGGCTTCCATCTCGACCGTCGCCTTGTCGGTCATCATGTCGGCGATCGGCGCGTCTTCCTCGACCGTGTCGCCCAGCTTGACGTGCCAGGCGACGATTTCGGCCTCGGCAATGCCTTCGCCGATATCGGGGAGATTGAAGGTGAATTTGGCCATGAGGGTCAGTCCTTGAGGATTTTTTCGAGCGCGGTCTTGATCCGGATCGGGCCCGGGAAATAGGCCCATTCGAGACTGTGCGGATAGGGCGTGTCGAAGCCGGTGACGCGTTCGACCGGGGCTTCGAGATGGTAGAAACAGCGCTCCTGGACGAGCGCCGACAGTTCGGCACCGAAACCGCTGGTGCGCGTCGCTTCGTGGACGATCATGCAGCGGCCGGTCTTCTTCACCGATGCCTCGATCGTTTCGATGTCCAGCGGGACGAGGCTGCGCAGGTCGATCACCTCGGCATCGATGCCAAGCTCCTCGACGACCGCGAGCGCGACATGGACCATCGTGCCGTACGCGAGCACCGTCACCGCCTCGCCGGCGCGAACGATGTTCGCCTCGCCGAGCTCGATCCGGTAATAATCCTTGGGCACGTCGGAGGCGGGATGCTTCGCCCAGGGCTGGACCGGACGGTCGTAATGCCCGTCGAACGGGCCGTTGTAGATTCGCTTGGGCTCGAAGAACACGACCGGATCGTCGCATTCGATCGCCGCGATCAGCAGGCCCTTGGCGTCATAAGGCGTCGACGGGATCACCGTTTTCACCCCCGACATGTGGGTAAACAGGCTCTCGGGCGACTGCGAGTGCGTCTGGCCGCCGAAGATGCCGCCGCCATAAGGCGAACGGATCGTCATCGGCGCGATGAACTCGCCGGCGCTGCGATAGCGGATGCGCGCCGCCTCGCTGACGATCTGGTCGAGCCCGGGATAGATGTAATCGGCGAACTGGATCTCGGGCACCGGACGCAGGCCATAGGCGCCCATCCCAACCGCGACGCCGATGATGCCGTTCTCCGAGATCGGCGAATCGAATACGCGCGTCTTGCCGTGTTTTTCCTGCAGCCCCGCGGTGGCGCGAAAGACGCCGCCGAAATAGCCGACATCCTCGCCGAGGATGACGACGTCGGGATCGCGCGCGAGCATGATGTCGAGCGCCGAATTGATCGCCTCGATCATGTTCATGCCTTTGGGCGGCTTGGGCTCGCCTGACTTAGCCTCGGCGGGCTTTGCGTCGAGTGGCTTCACTTCGGCCATTGCGCGTCCTTCTCGGCAAGCGCCTGTTCCATCTGTTCGCGCAGGTGCCACGGCATGTCGGCATAGACGTCCTCGAACATCGTCTCGAACGGCTGGTGGAGGCCGTGACCAAGTACGCCGTTCTTCTCGGCCGCCTTGCCCGCCGCCTTGACCTCATCGCCCAGTTCGGTGCGCAGTGCTTCGTGGCGATCGTCGTCCCACTCGCCCGAGGCGACGAGATGCGCCTTGAGCCGCTCGATCGGGTCGCCCAGCGGCCAGGCGGTCTTTTCGTCGGCGGCGCGAT
>CAZHWG010000390.1:0-1886 GCA_964535925.1 uncultured Sphingorhabdus sp. | reverse complement strand
GACCGGATTCTTGTCGCGGTCGCGATCGAGGTGCAGCTCGGCGCCGCCCGAAATCTCGCGCGCACGCTGCGCTGCGAGCAGGACGAGGTCGAAACGGTTGGGAATCTTGTCGACGCAATCTTCGACGGTGACGCGAGCCATATGCCGCTTCCTTTGCAAAACTTACGCTAAATGCGGGGAAAATTCGAAGCGTTCGCTTAGCGTCGCGGTCCCGCGGAGTCAATGAAAACCGCCCGCACCGCCGTACGCGCCCCGCTGACCCGCGCAGCTCCGCACCGGCCTTGCCAAGCGCCGCCCAGCGGCTATCGCAGGCGGATGGCAGACGATCTATTCCCTGTCGACGACGCGCGCGCGCCGCACGAGCTCGACCTCTTCCGCGACGCGATGCCGTTCGGCGCGCGGGTCGGCGACGACGAGTTCCGGGTTTTTCCCGCCGGCGAGGACCGGCTCGCGGCGCTGCTCACGCTGATCGAAGAGGCTCGCGCGACGCTCGACCTGACCTTCTACATCTTCGAGAACGATAAGGTCGGCGTGCGCGTCCGCGATGCGCTTGCGGCCGCCGCGCGGCGCGGTGTCGAGGTCCGCCTCATCATCGACGGCTTCGGCTCGTCGGACACCGACGAGGCGTTCTTTGCCGATCTCGTCGAGGCGGGCGGCGATTTCTGCCGCTTTTCGGCCAGGCGCTCGGTCCGCTACCTGATCCGCAACCACCAGAAGATCGTCATCGCCGACGGCCGCCGCGCGATGATCGGCGGCTTCAACGTGGCCGAGGCCTATTTCGCCCCGCCCGCCGAGAATGGCTGGCACGATCTCGGCATGACGATCGAGGGGCCGGCGGTGACGCCGCTGCAGCACTATTTCGACCGGCTCCACGCCTGGACGCAGAACCCGCGCGCGCAGTGGCGCACGATCCGCCGCCTGATCCGCGAATGGGACCCCGGCAAAGGCAAGGTCGGGCTGTTGCTCGGCGGGCCGACCAGCCGGCTGAGCCCGTGGGCGCGCAGCGTCAGCTTCGATCTCAAGCACGGCGAGCGGCTCGACATGATCATGGCCTATTTCTCGCCGGCGCAGAGCTTGCTCAGGCGCATCGGCCGGATCGCGCGCAAGGGCCAAACGCGTCTCGTGATGGCGGGCAAGTCGGACAACGGCGCGACGATCGGCGCGACCCGACTGCTCTACGGCTATCTGCTCAAGCGCCGCGCGAAAATCTACGAGTTCCTGCCGTGCAAGCTGCACACCAAGCTGATCGTGCTCGACGATCGCGTCTATATCGGCTCCGCCAATTTCGACATGCGCAGCCTGTATATCAACGCCGAGATCATGCTGCGGATCGACGACGCCGCCTTCGCGGACCGCATGCGCGCCTATGTCGCGACGCACATCGCCTATTGCGAAGAGATCACCCCGGCGGTCCACCGCGCGCGCGCCACCCCGCTCAACCGCATCCGCTGGGCGCTGAGCTGGTTCCTCGTCACCGTGGTCGACTATACCGTCTCGCGCCGCCTCAATTTCGGGCTCTAGGCCTCAGCTCTTGTGCGCCCAGAACAGGTGGCACGGCGGGATATTCCAGTATTCGATGGTATGGTCGATCGTGCCGAAACGGCCCTTGAGGAAATCGAGCACCTTGGCGCGGAACTGGTAAACCAGGAACGCGCCGCCCGGCCGGATCGCCGCGGCGGTGGCATCGGCGATCGCGTCGCCGACGCCCTTGGGCAGGGTCGAAAACGGCAGGCCCGACAGCGCGTAATCGGCATGGTCATGGCCCAGCGCGGCAAGGATTTCCTGCACATCGGCCGCCGATCCGTGGACCGGGACGAAGCGGCTGTCGCGGATTTCCTTGGTCAGGTAATCGACGAAGTCGCGGTTGGTGTCGATCGCGACCAGCG
>CAZHWG010000389.1:0-1889 GCA_964535925.1 uncultured Sphingorhabdus sp. | reverse complement strand
CCGGCGCCGGCGATGATGACGCGAATGTCGCGATCGGCCGCGCCCTTGGCGAAATCGGCCATGCGATCGGGGGTGCGGTGGGCTGACACGATGCGCGTTTCGTGCGCGATGCCGAGCGTGTCGAGCACTGCGGCAGCGCATTTCATGGTCGGCCAGTCGGACCGGCTGCCCATCACGATACTGACGCTCGCGGTCGTTTCGACCATCGTCTGCCCCTTAGCCCGCGGCCGTTCGATCGACCGATATGCCATGCGCTCTAGCGATGATTGGGGCGCGCCGCAATCGGCTCTGCCGACCCCGCGCGGTCGCCATTGCGCGGCGAGCGAGTCATCGACGGCGGGAGTAAATTCGATTTAAATATTTATTTTGCTAAGTCTTTTTGCTTCAAATGCCGTTACTGTGGCTTAGGACATGGGAAGGGATAGCGGTGACGGGGACACAGCGAGCCGATGGCGCGGTCGGCACTCCAGCCAGCGCGACGCTCGAACAGCGGCTGAGCGTGCTCGAGCGCGAGAACCGGGCGCTGCGCCTCGCGGTTGCCGAGCTGGAGCGGATATCCGAGCGCGACACGCTGACGCCGCTCTATAACCGGCGCTATTTCCTCGCCGCGCTCGACGCGGCAATTTCGCGCGCGAGCCGCTATGGCGAAGAGGCAACCTTGGTCTTTTGCGACGTAAACCGGCTCAAGGAAATCAACGACAATCACGGCCATGCGGCGGGCGATTTCGCGCTTATCCGGGTTGCCGAACGGCTGGCCGGCGCGGTGCGATCGACCGATACGATCGCTCGGCTCGGCGGCGACGAGTTCGGCATCATCCTTGAAAAGACCGGACTCGAAGCTGCCCGCGACAAGATCGACGGGCTGACCTGCGCGCTCGACGAAACATGCCAATATGGCAAGAGCCTGATCCCGCTGTCGGCCGCGTTCGGCATCGCCGAAATCCGCCCCGGCGTCGACAGCGACGTCCTGCTCGAAGAGGCCGATCGCAACATGTATGCCGCCAAGAGCCACCACAAGAATGCGCGGCATGGTTAATTGTTGGTTATCAAATTGCTGAAATTACTGGAAACAATCTTCGCTGGCACCGTTGTCACTCATACTAGGCCTCGCCTGCGGGCCAGCTACGCAGAAAACCCGGACACACATCATGGCGCATAATCTCGACAAGACCCCAACGACCGGCGCCGCCGCCACGGCGACGCCCGCGGGAGATCAGCCCTTCGTCGACATCGATGCGCAGTCGCTCGATGTCGTCAGGCGGATCTTGCGCGCTTCGGGCGACAGCGCGCTCGCGAAATCGTATACGCCGTCGTGCTGGAAGCCTGCCAAGGCCTGACCGCCGTCTTGCGATATGCTTGGCGATCGCGTGATCGCTCGCAATCGGCGCCATAACCCTTATGTGGTGACGCAATGTCGCCGCCATTCACCCTTTCCGCGCAGACCGCCAGCCGAGCCGATGCGCCGGTGTGGCCGACGCTTGCGCGATTCCTGCCCTATCTCTGGCCGGCCGATGCGCCGGGCCAGCGCGCGCGGATCGTCGGCGCCGGTCTGCTGGTCGCAGCGTCAAAGGCGATCCAGCTGTCGATGGGCTTCGTCTACGGCGCCGCGATTGACCGGATGCAGCCCGGACTCGAACCCGGGGTCGCCCTCGCGATCGGCCTCGTTGTCGCCTACGCCGGCGCCCGCTTTGCCGGGGTCCTATTCGACAATCTGCGCAACGTCGTGTTCGAACGCGTCGGCCAGCAGGCGACGCGCCACCTTGCCCAGTCGGTCTTCGCGCATCTCCACGCGCTGAGCCTGCGCTTCCACCTGTCGCGACGTACCGGCGAGGTCACCAAGGTCATTGAGCGCGGCAACACACACACGCTCGTCGCGCAGTAGGCGTTCA
>CAZHWG010000388.1:0-1890 GCA_964535925.1 uncultured Sphingorhabdus sp. | reverse complement strand
CCTTGGCCCGCAAACCACTGGGCGTGAAGCGCACGGTCGATGCCGGCCAGGTCCAGCAGAGCTTCAGCCACGGTCGCAAGAACACCGTCGTGGTCGAGGTCAAGCGCCGTCGCATGATCGGCAAGCCCGGCGAGGCCCCGCCGGCGCCTGCGCCTGCGCCCGAGCCGACCCCCGAACCGGTCGCCAAGGCACTCGCACCGACGCCGGCGCCCGCGCCGCGCCGGCAGAGCGAGGCCGACGCCACGCTGACGCGCAAGGAATTGCAGGAAAAGCTGCTCCGCGAGGCCGAGGAATCGCGCCTCAACCAGCTCGAGGAAGCGCGCCGTCGCGAGGATCGCGAGCGTAACTCGGCGGTCGACGAGGAAAAGCGTCGCGCCGAGGAAAATCGCAAGGCCGAGGAATCGCAGCAGCAGGCCGAGGCCGCGGCTGAAGCCAATCCGCAGGTCGAAGTGCGCGCCGAACCCGATATCTCGGGCGACGACACCAAGCCCGCAGAGCCCGCCGGCGAAAAGTTCCCGCCCGCGCGCAAGTTCACGCCCGTCGAGAGCAAGCGTCCCGAGCCCAAGCGCGCCGAACGGCCCGCCAAGGATCGCAACGAGCGCCGCCAGTCGGGCAAGCTGACCGTCACCCGCGCGCTCGAAGGCGGCGATGGCGGTGCGCGTGCACGCAGTCTCGCAGCGCTCAAGCGAGCGCGCGAAAAGGAAAAGCGTTCGCACATGGGGCCGCGCGTTGCGCAGCCCAAGCAGACGCGCGAAGTCATCGTGCCCGAAGCGATCACGGTCCAGGAACTGTCGAAGCGGATGGGCGAAAAGGGTGCCGATCTCGTCAAGACGCTGTTCAAGATGGACATGATGGTCACGGTCAACCAGACGATCGACGCCGATACCGCCGAGCTGCTGGTCGAGGAATTCGGCCACATCGTCAAACGCGTCAGCGAAGCCGATGTCGAGATCGATACCGACAAGGACGTCGATCCCGAAGAGACGCTGAAGCCGCGCGCTCCCGTGGTCACGATCATGGGCCATGTCGATCACGGCAAGACCAGCCTGCTCGACGCGCTGCGCGGAACGAGCGTCGTGTCGGGCGAAGCCGGCGGCATCACCCAGCATATCGGCGCCTACAAGGTGAAGACCAAGGACGGCGCGGAGATCACCTTCCTCGATACGCCGGGCCATGAAGCCTTTACCGAGATGCGCGCCCGCGGCGCCAACGTTACCGACATCGTCATCCTCGTGGTGGCGGCCGACGACGGGTTGATGCCGCAGACGATCGAGGCGATCAATCACACCAAGGCGGCGGGCGTCCCGATGATCGTCGCGATCAACAAGATCGACAAGGACGGCGCGAATCCGCAGAAGGTCCGCGAGCGCCTGCTCGAACACGAAGTCATCGTCGAGGCGATGTCGGGCGACGTTCAGGACATCGAGGTCTCGGCGCTCAAGAAGCTCAATCTCGACAAGCTGCTCGATGCTATCGCGCTGCAGGCCGAACTGCTCGAACTCAAAGCCAATCCCGATCGCGCCGCCGAAGGCGCCGTGGTCGAGGCGAAGCTCGACACGGGCCGCGGCCCGGTCGCGACGATCCTCGTCAACCGCGGCACGCTGAAGGTCGGCGACGTTTTCGTCGTCGGTACCGAATCGGGCAAGGTCCGCGCGCTGATCGACGACCAGGGCAAGCAGGTGAAAACCGCCGGTCCGTCGTCGCCGGTCGAAGTGCTCGGTCTGTCGGGCGTGCCCAGCGCGGGCGAAACGCTCAGCGTCGTCGAGAACGAGGCGCGCGCACGTGAAGTCGCGTCGTACCGTCAGGAACAGGCAACCTCGCGCCGCACCGCGATCGCCCCCGCCAATCTCGACACGATGTTCTCAGCGCTCGCCGACAAGGCCAAGGTGA
>CAZHWG010000387.1:0-1907 GCA_964535925.1 uncultured Sphingorhabdus sp. | reverse complement strand
GGATTTACACGCGCCAAGGCGATCCTGTCGGACATGGGCAAGGCGGTGATCCATGCCGGCGACAATGGCGCCGGGCAGGCGGCCAAGATCTGCAACAACATGATCCTCGGCGCGACAATGGTCGCGACCTGCGAGGCGCTGGCGATGGCGCAGAAACTCGGTCTCGACCCGCAGAGCTTCTACGACATCGCCTCGGTCAGCTCGGGCCAGAGCTGGTCGCTGACGAGCTATTGCCCGCTACCCGGCGTTGGCCCTCAAAGCCCTGCCGACAACGGTTACCAGGGCGGATTCGCCGCCGCGTTGATGCTCAAGGACCTGCGGCTGGCGATCGAAGCCGCCGAATCGGTCGGCGCCAACGTCCCGATGGGCACGCGCGCGCGCGAACTGTACGAGAATTACGTCGCGCATGACGAAGGGCATCACGACTTTTCGGGGATTATCGAAACGCTGAAGTAGAACTTTACCCTCTCCCCTTCAGGGGAGAAGGCATTTCACTTCGGTTTCCTGAACTTCAGCGTCATCCGGTCGCTTTCGCCGATCGCGGCGTAGCGCGCGCGGTCGACGTCTTTGAGCCGGTAGGTTGGCGGCAGCGTCCAGACACCGTCGGGATAATCGTGCGTGTCGCGTGGATTGGCGTTGATGTCGCTCTCCCCGGCGAAATCGAACCCGGCCGCGCGGGCGAACGCGATGACCGAGGACTTCTTCATATAGCCGCTCTTTTCCTCGAGCGCCGATGCCATGTCCTCGGGCAGGTGGTGCTCGACGACGCCCAATATCCCGCCCGGTTTGAGCATCGCGAACATCGCGTCGAAATTGGCCTGCGCCGCATCGACCCCGCTGAAGCGCCAGTTATGGACATTGCGAAAGGTCAGGACAACGTCGGCGCTGCCGTCGGGCACCTTGGGCGCGCCGTCGGCGGCGGGGAAAGCGGCATAGGCGATCGTCGCGAAGGCAGCCGGATGCGCCTGTTCGAGCTTGCGGACCGAATTGACGCCATTGGGCCAGGGGCCGGCGACGGTGAGCTTGCCGCCCCCTGCGGCCGAATAGGGCGCAAGGATCTCGCTGTACCAGCCACCGCCGGGCCAGATCTCGACGATCGTGTCGCTCGGCCTGACACCGAACCAGGCGAGCGTTTCGGCGGGGTGGCGATAGCGATCGCGGGCGACATTGGCGGGCGTGCGCGACGGTGCCGCGACAGCAGCCGCGAGCGCGGAGGTGATCTCGTCCTGTGTGGCGGCATCGTTCGCGGTACCGTCGATCGGCATGCAGGCGGCGAGGACGATTCCAGCGCCAAGCGTCGAGGCGAGCGCGGTGAATCTCAGCGTCTTGAAGCAGGTCATGGCATCCTCCACATAGGCCCGTCTGCGGGCTCTGCCGCAACTTAGCCCACGAAAGGCGACGATGACAAACGACTATCTGCGTTATGCGGGAATCGCGCTCGGTGTCCTCGTCGTAGCGATCCTGGGCGAGCGGCGGCGTATGCGACGCAAGAATCTCGAGCGCGTCGGCTTCATGCCGTGGCCGCTGATCACCGTGCTGGCGTCGTTGCTGTTTGCGGTATTCGCCGGACTGGCGGTTCGCGGAGGCTAGGTTCCCCTAGAGGCACGCCTCGAGATAGGGCTGGTCGAATCCGAACATCCGCGCCTTGTCGAGCGTATAGGGACGCAGGCCCATGGCGCGGTATTCGCCCTCGATCTTGCCGTCGGCGTCCTCGGAGAGATATTCGAACTTGAACAGTTCCTGTGTGACGATGACGTCGCCTTCCATCCCGATCACTTCGGTAATGTTGGTGACGCGGCGCGAACCGTCGCGGAGTCGTTTCACCTGCACGATGAGGTCGACCGATTCGGCGATCTGGCGCGAAATGGCTTCCTTGGGGATCTTGATGTCGCCCATCAGGATCATGT
>CAZHWG010000386.1:0-1913 GCA_964535925.1 uncultured Sphingorhabdus sp. | reverse complement strand
GGCCTATGGCTGGAAGGGCCTGCGGATCGACGATCCGGCCGATCTCGGCGACGGTATCGCAGCGATGCTCGGCCATGACGGCCCGGTTATGGTCGATTGCCGCGTCGCCAAGCTCGCCAACTGCTTACCGATGATTCCTTCGGGCGCCGCGCATACCGAAATGATCCTCCAAGCCAACGAGGTGTCGGGCGAGATGGACGACGAAGCCAAGGCGCTGGTGTGATGAAAATGCACGCCGAAACCGCCGAGCGCCATACGCTCTCGATCCTCGTCGACAACGAACCGGGCATCCTCGCGCGGATCGCAGGCATGTTCACCGCGCGCGGCTACAATATCGAGAGCCTGACGGTGACCGATGTCAGCGAAGACGAGGCCGTCAGCCGGATCACGATCGTCACCAGCGGCTCGCCGCACGTAATCGAGCAGATCATCGCGCAAACCGAACGCCAGGTGCCCGTGCACAAGGTTACCGACCTCACCGCGCTCGGTCCGCATGTCGAACGCGACATGGCGCTGGTCAAAGTCGCCGGGACCGGCGAGCATCGCATCGAAGCGCTGCGCCTCGCCGACGTCTACCGCGCCCGCGTCGTCGATGCGACGACGTCGAGTTTCGTTTTTGAAGTCACCGGAACGAGCGAAAAGGTTGACATGTTCATCGATCTGATGCGCGAGGTCGGGCTCGTCGAAGTCGCGCGCACGGGCGTCGTCGCTATCGGCCGGGGCAAGGAAGCGGGCTAATGCGTGAAATTATCAGCATAACGGCGATCATCGTCGCCTTTCTCTATTTTGTCGCCTTTGGCGCCACCGCCTTCATGGCGCTCGATTCGCAAATTCATTGGGCGCTGGCCTTCATCGCGTTGACGGCGACCATCTTGCTGAGGCTTTGGCCGCTGTTACCCGTTTTTGCCTATATCGGCGCGCACAATGTACTGGGCTGGCCGTGGTGGCTGGCGCTGCTGCTCGCGCTGCCGATCAGCCTCTATATCGTTTCGCATTACTGGACGCGGGCAACCGATTTCTTCCGCCGTCCGCTAAACAAACAGGGAGCCTGAACCCATGCGCGTCTATTATGATGCCGATGCCGACCTTGGCCTGATTTCCGACAAGAAAATCGCGATCATCGGCTACGGCAGTCAGGGCCACGCCCATGCGCAGAATTTGAGCGACAGCGGCGTTACGGACGTAGTCGTCGCCCTGCGCGAAGGATCGGCAACGGCCAAAAAGGCCGAGGATGCCGGCTTTACGGTGATGAGCAACGCTGACGCCGCCAAATGGGCGGACATCATCATGATGCTGGCGCCCGACGAACATCAGGCGGGCATCTATGCGAACGAGCTCGCCGACAATCTGAAGGAGGGCGCCGCGCTCGCCTTCGCGCATGGCCTCAACATCCATTTCGGGCTGATCGAGCCGCGCGCCGATATCGACGTGATCATGGTCGCGCCCTAGGGGCCGGGCCACACCGTCCGCGCCGAATATCAGCGCGGCGCCGGCGTTCCCGCGCTGATGGCGATCGCGCAGGACGCCACCGGCAACGCGCACGATTTGTGCCTCGCCTATGCGAGCGGCCTCGGCGCCGGCCGTTCGGGCGTCATCGAGACGACCTTCCGCGAGGAATGCGAGACCGATCTGTTCGGCGAGCAGGCGGTGCTGTGCGGCGGGCTGACGCACCTGATCATGGCCGGCTTCGAGACGCTGGTCGAGGCCGGCTATTCGCCCGAAATGGCCTATTTCGAGTGTCTTCACGAGGTCAAGCTGATCGTCGACCTGGTCTATGAGGGCGGCATCGCCAATATGCGCTATTCGATCTCGAACACCGCCGAATATGGCGACTATCAGACCGGACCGCGCATCGTTACCGACGAGACCAAGGCGGAGATGCGCCGCATCCTCGACGACATCCAGAAGGGCAA
>CAZHWG010000385.1:0-1928 GCA_964535925.1 uncultured Sphingorhabdus sp. | reverse complement strand
CGGCACGCTGATCGCCGACGCGGTGCTCGCGCCCCTGCTCGCTGAGGTGCTCGACTGCAGCGAGCATATCACGCCGAGCTTCTTCGAGGCGACGACCGCCGCCGCCTTCCTCGCCTTCGCGCGCACCCCCGCCGACGCCTGCATCGTCGAGGTCGGGCTCGGCGGGCGGCTCGATGCGACCAACGTCCTCGCGGCGCCTGCCGCCTGCGGCATCGCCGCGCTCGGCATCGACCACAAGGAATTCCTCCTCGTCGCCGAGGACGCGACCCCCGCCGACCCGCACGCGCGCATCGCGTGGGAGAAGGCGGGCATCGCCAAGCCCGGCACGCCGCTCGTCACCCAGGCCTATCGGCCCGTGATGACCGACGCGATCGCCGCGATCGCCGCCCGCGTCCGCGCGCCGCTGTTCGCGCGCGGCGCGGCGTGGGACGCGACGATCGCCGATGGCGTCATCGCCTATCACGATACCGCGGGCGGCCTTACCTTGCCGTTGCCCCGGATGGCCGGCATCCACCAGGCCGACAACGCCGCGCTCGCGGTCGCGATGCTGCGCCACCAGGACGCGATTTCGGTTTCGGCCGAGGCGATGTGTACGGGGATCGCAACGGCCGACTGGCCCGCGCGGCTCCAGCGTCTCGCGCCCGGCCCGGTGCGCGACCTGCTCCCCGACGCGACGACGCCCTGGCTCGACGGCGGTCACAATCCCGCCGCCGCGCGCGTGCTCGCCGCATTCCTCGATTCTCAGGCGGGCGAGGCGACGCTCGTCCTCGGCCTGCTCGCCAACAAGGACCTCGAGCGTTTCCTCGATATCGTCGCCGGACACGTTTCCAGCATCATCGCGGTACCGGTGCCCGATCACGACCACCGCGCGCCGCAAGCGATCGCCGACGCCGCCCGCGCGCGCGGCATCGGCGCATCGATCGCAGAGGATGTCCCGGCGGCGCTGGCGCAGGTCGCCCCCGCCGCGCCGCCGACCGTCCTTATCGCGGGGTCGTTGTATCTGGCGGGATCGGTCCTGGCGGCGAACCGGCAACTGCCCGATTAGCCTCGATGGTCGGGTCGGCCGGATCGTCGACCTCCTCGCTCGTCACCGCGCCCGCCGTACCCAGCGACTGGTCGACCAGTCCCTTGTGCATCATCCACCAGAACAGGAGGACGCCGGGCAGCGCCAGCAAGGTCGTCAGGAGGTAGAAATCGACATAGCCGATGCCTTCGATCAGGCTGCCTGCCGTCGTTCCCGTCACGAAGCGCCCGAGGATGCTCGCCGCCGCCGATAACAGCGCGAATTGCGTCGCGGTGAAGCTGAGGTTACACAGCGCCGAGAAATAGGCGACGACGCAGACCCCGCCGATCCCGCTGGCGAAATTCTCGAACCCAATCGCCCCGGCCATGCCGAGGTTGCTGTGTCCGACCGAGGCCAGCGCGGCGAAGCTGAAATTGGAAACCGCCATCAGGATCAGGCTGATCAGGACCGATTTCTTCATGCCCAGCCGGGCGTACAGGAAGCCGCCGACGAACACGCCGATCAGCAATGCCCAAAAACCTACGCCGACGTCGTAGATTGCGATCTCGTCCTTCGAATAGCCGAGATCCTCGAACAACAGGCGGAAGGTCAGGTTGGCGAGCGTATCGCCTAGCTTGTGGATGAGGACGAAGACGAGGACGAGAAGCGCGCCCTTGCGCTTGAAGAATTCTGCGAGCGGGCTGACATAGGCGATCGCGGCGGCAACAGGCCCCTTGAGCACCTTGGGCGCGATGCGCCGCGCCGGCTCGCCCATTACCAGACCGGTGCCGATCGCGAACAACGCAAAGCCCGCACACGCCGTGTAGGCGAGCTGCCAGCCGTAGCGCTGCGCGACGACGAGCGCGGTCGCGCCCGCGGCTGCCGCGCCGATCCGCCAGCCATATTGGCTCATCCCCGATCCGAC
>CAZHWG010000384.1:0-1930 GCA_964535925.1 uncultured Sphingorhabdus sp. | reverse complement strand
GACGGGCGGAATGCCGAACCGACCGGCAACGCGCCGCTTGCTGAACAGCAGGGCGTAGGCGCCGACCAGCGCCGATATCGCCCCGCTCGCGCCGACCACCGGAACAGTGCTGGCGGGATCGGCGATATATTGCGCGGTTGCGGCAGCATAGGCGCCGACGAGGTACAGCGCGAGCATCAGCCAGCGCCCCAAGGCCAGTTCGACGAACCGGCCGCAGAACAGCAGCATCAGGCCGTTGAAGGCGATGTGCATCGCGCCCGAATGGAGCAAGGTCGAGCTCAAAGGCGTCAGCCATACCGGCACCGCGCCGGGAAGGTCGACCAGGCCACCGACGCGCGCCGGCATGAAACCGCCCGCGATGAAGCCGTAATCCCGCCAGCCCGAAAGCGCGAGCGCTGCCCAGGCGATCACCGTGACCGCAAGGATGATGTTGGTCAAAAGGCCCGGCGGCATGCGCATGGCTATGCTCGACGCGCCCCGATCAGATGAACTCGATCTTTTCGATAACGTAATATTTGTCGCCCGACGGCACCGTCAGTTCGACCTCTTCGTCGACGACGCGGCCGATCAACGCGCGCCCGAGCGGCGAGTTGTACGAGATCCTGCCACTCTTGGCGTCGGCTTCGGCCTGGCCGACGAGCTGGTAGGTCACCGGCTTGTCGTTTTCGTCGAGCAGGTGGACCGTCGCACCGAACACGACCTTGTCGCCCGACAGCGTCGTCGGATCGATGATCTGCGCGCGGCTCAGCTTATCCTCGAGATCGCCGATCGACGCCTCGACCTGTCCTTGGCGCTCCTTGGCGGCGTGGTATTCAGCGTTCTCGCTGAGGTCGCCATGCGCGCGCGCCACTTCGATGGCCTCGACGATCGTCGGGCGTTCTTCCTTGAGCGCCTTGAGCTGGGCGGTCATCATCTCATAGCCTTCGACCAGCATCGGCATTTTTTCGACGGTTGCCATGGCGCGCGTCCTTTCTGTTGGGCTTCGACCGACTCAAAAGCCCACTTGGCGGCGACGGCGAGGCCGGTCGCTGCGCGAAGGGGCATGTTGTCGGGATGTGTTACTGGGTGGAATAATAGGCCTGAAGCGGTTTCACTTCAAGGCTGTGCGAGCGCAGGGTGTCGATCGCCTGTGCAACCGCGTTCGAAGCGGGCGCGGTGGTGTAATAGGGCACGTGCGCGAGCAGCGCCGACGCGCGGATCGATTGCGAATCCTTCAGGCTCTGCCAGCCTTCGGTGGTGTTGAAGATGAGGTCGATATCGCCGTCCTTGATCCGGTCGACGATATGCGGGCGGCCCTGGGCGACCTTGTTGACGCGCTCGACGGCGATGCCCTGGCCTTCGAGGAAGGTCGCGGTGCCGTCGGTGGCGACGATCGTCCAGCCCATCTGCTCCATCAACCGCGCGGCGGGGGTTATGACGGGTTTGTCGCTTTCCTTGACCGATATGAACACCGTGCCGTCGAGCGGGACCTTGATATTCGCGCCGAGCTGCGACTTGGCGAAGGCCATCGCGAAATTACTATCGATTCCCATCACTTCGCCGGTGGACTTCATCTCAGGACTAAGCACCGGGTCGACCCCGGCAAAGCGCGCGAAGGGGAATACCGCCTCCTTCACCGCGACATGCGAGATGTGGCGGTCGACCCGCGGCAGATCGGCGAGCATCTCGCCCGCCATGACGCGCGCGGCGATCTTGGCGATCGGTGCGCCGATCGCCTTGGCGACGAAGGGCACGGTGCGGCTGGCGCGCGGATTGACCTCGATCAGATAGATCTCGTCGTCCTTGACCGCGAACTGGATGTTCATCAGGCCGCGGACCTTGAGCCCGTGCGCGAGCAGCTCGGTCTGCCGCTCGATCTCGGCGATGATCGCCGCCGACAGGCTGTGCGGCGGGATCGCGCAGGCGCTGTCGCCCGAATGGACGCCGGCTT
>CAZHWG010000383.1:0-1931 GCA_964535925.1 uncultured Sphingorhabdus sp. | reverse complement strand
GATCGCGATCTTGCGCTTGGCCTTGTATTCGCGGACGAATTCGATCTTGCCCGAAATCTTGGCAATGACCGACATGTCCTTGGGCAGGCGCGCCTCGAACAGTTCGGCAACACGCGGCAGACCACCGGTGATGTCGCGGGTCTTGGCGGCTTCGCGGCTGGCACGGGCGAGAATGTCGCCCGCTTCGACCTGCTGGCCGTCCTCGACCGACATCGTGGTGCCCGGCGCCAGCATGTAGCGCGCGGCTTCCGCCTCGTCCCCGGCTTCGTTGAAGAGAGTGATGCGCGGACGCAGCTCTTCCTTCTTCTTGCGGCCGGTGGCGCGGTTTTCGGTGACGACGCGCTGGGCGATGCCGGTGGCGTCGTCGACGCGCTCTTCCAGAGTCGAGCCTTCGACCAGATCCTGGAACTTCACCACGCCCGACTGTTCGGTGATGATCGGGAGCGAGAACGGATCCCACTCAGCCAGACGGCCACCCTCTTCGACCTGCTCGCCATCCTTGTGCATCAGCATGGTACCGTAGGGCACCTTGTGGATTTCGCGTTCGCGGCCTTCGCTGTCGATCACCGCCAGCTCGCCATTGCGGGCGAGCGAGAGGATGCGACCGCGCTTGTCGGTGATGGTCGGCATGTCGCGATAGACGACCTTACCGGCCGACACCGCTTCGAGGTGGCTGGTTTCGTTGAGCTGGGCCGCACCGCCGATGTGGAAGGTACGCATGGTCAGCTGGGTTCCCGGCTCGCCGATCGACTGCGCTGCGATCACGCCCACGGCCTCGCCGATATTGACCGGCGTACCGCGTGCAAGGTCACGTCCGTAGCAGGTCGCGCAAACGCCCTGTTCGGCTTCGCAGACCAGCGGCGAGCGGATCTTTGCGACCTGCACTTCGGCTTCCTCGATAGCCTTGACCATCGGTTCGTCGAGCAGGGTGCCGGCCTTGGCAATGACTTCGCCGGTGGCGGCGTTCACCGCATCCTCGGCCAGAGTGCGGCCCAGGATACGCTCGCCGAGCGAGGCGATCACCGAACCGCCCTGAACGATGGCGCGCATGTCGAGCGCGTTCTCGGTCTTGCAGTCCTCCATCACGATCGTGCAGTCCTGCGACACGTCGACCAGGCGGCGCGTGAGGTAGCCCGAGTTCGCCGTCTTCAACGCCGTATCCGCGAGACCCTTGCGGGCGCCGTGGGTGGAGTTGAAGTATTCGAGGACGTTCAAGCCTTCCTTGAAGTTCGAGATGATCGGGTTCTCGATGATCTCGCCCGACGGCTTGGCCATGAGGCCGCGCATACCCGCCAGCTGCTTCATTTGCGCCGGGCTACCACGCGCGCCGGAGTGCGACATCATGTAGATCGAGTTGATCTGCGCCTGCTTGCCGTCATCGTCGATGGGCTGCGACTTGATCTCGTCCATCATGGCGTCCGCCACCTGGTCGCCGCAGCGGCTCCAGGCGTCGATCACCTTGTTGTACTTCTCCTGCTGCGTGATCAGGCCGTCCTGATACTGCTGCTCGTAATCGGCGACGAGCGACTTGGTCTCCTCGACCATCCCGACCTTGCTTTCGGGGATGATCATGTCGTCCTTGCCGAACGAGATGCCGGCCTTGAACGCGTGGCGGAAGCCCAGCGTCATGATCGCGTCGGCGAACAGCACCGTGTCCTTCTGGCCGGTGTGGCGATAGACCTCGTCGATCACGTCGGCGATGTCCTTCTTCGTCAGCAGACGGTTGACGATGTCGAACGGCACCTTGTGGTTCTTGGGCAGGCATTCGCCGATCAGCATGCGTCCGGCGGTCGTCTCGAACCGCTTCATCGAAATCGCACCGCTTTCGTCGGCCTGCGGAACGCGAGCCAGAATCTTGGTGTGGAGCGAAACCTGCTTCGTCTCCAGCGCCTGGTGCACTTCGGCCATGTCCGAGAACATGGCTAGCTTCT
>CAZHWG010000382.1:0-1950 GCA_964535925.1 uncultured Sphingorhabdus sp. | reverse complement strand
TATGGTAGCGGCGTCGGCGTCGGCGTCGGCGTCTCGCTTGGCGCGAAAAATCGCGGCGAGGTGCTCACCGAGCTGAGCGTCGCGATCGAACGCCGAGCCGACGCCACGATCATCTGGGAGGGCCGCGCCGACGCCGCAGCGCGCGAGGGCAGTGACGCGGCGAGCGTCGAGGCGATGGCAAATAAACTTGCCGCAGCGCTGTTCAAGGGGTTTCCCGGGGAGTCGGGGCGCACTATCACCGTGCGATGACTATTCAGATCAGCGCCGCGTTTGACGGCGGAAACATCGTCGTCGATTCGATCGACGGCAACTTGGCCCGTCTCCATATCGCGAAGGATCGCGAGTCGGATTTCTTCCAGTGGTTCCACTTTCGCGTTGCCTGTGAGGCGGGGGCCGAACTCGAGCTGGCGATCACCGGGCTCGAGCAGTCTGCCTATCCGGGCGGCTGGAGCGACTATAACGCGTGCGTCAGCGAGGACCGCGACTACTGGACGCGCGCCGAGACGACGTACGACAAGGATGCGGACGGCGGCACGCTGAGGATCCGCTATGCCCCGACCGGCAATATCGCCTGGTTCGCCTATTTCGCGCCCTACAGCCTCGATCGCCATCACAATCTGGTGTCCGAAGCCGCCTCGACCGCCGGCGTTTCGCTGCGCCAGCTTGGCGAAACGCTCGAAGGCCGCCCGATCGACTGCCTCGAAATGGGCGAGGGCGACAAGCAGGTGTGGATCTACGCGCGCCAGCATCCCGGCGAGACCATGGCCGAATGGTGGATCGAGGGCGCGCTCGAAATGCTGTGCGACGCGCAGGACCCGCACGCGCGACTGCTGCGGCAGAAATGCCGTTTCCACATCGTCCCCAACATGAACCCCGACGGCAGCATCCGCGGCCACCTCAGGACCAACTATGCGGGCACCAACCTCAACCGCGAATGGGACACGCCGAGCGCCGAAAAGAGCCCCGAAGTCCTTTGCGTGCGCAATGCGATGGACGCGACCGGCGTCGATTTCGCGATGGATATCCACGGGGACGAAGCGATTCCCGCGGTGTTCCTCGCCGGTTTCGAGGGCATCGCGTCGTGGACCGACGCGCAGGGCGACAAGTTCTATGCCTATCGCGACCTGCTCGCCAAGCGCACCCCCGATTTCCAGACCAGGCTCGGCTACGAGACCGCGGCCAAGGGCGGCGCCAATCTCAGCATGTCGACTAACCAGGTCGCCGAACGCTTCGGCTGCGCCGCGATGACGCTCGAAATGCCGTACAAGGACAATGCCGACCTGCCCGATGCCGAGCATGGCTGGTCGCCCGAGCGCTGCAAGAGCCTCGCGCACGACTGCCTCGCCGTCCTCGCCGAACTCGTCGACGAGGTGATGTGAGGCGATGCCGACGCTCGTCCTGATTCGCCACGGCCAGTCGCAGTGGAACCTCGAAAACCGTTTCACCGGCTGGTGGGACGTCGACGTGACCGAAAAGGGCGCCGAGGAGGCGCGCGCCGCCGGGCGGCTGATGCGCGACAAGGGTCTCGAGTTCGACCGCTGCTTCACCTCGCTGCAGACGCGCGCGATCAAGACGCTGCATCTCGCGCTCGAGGAAATGGACCGATTGTGGCTGCCCGAGGAAAAGGACTGGCGGCTCAACGAGCGCCATTATGGCGGGCTGACCGGACTCGACAAGCAGGACACGCGCGATCGCTACGGCGACGAGCAGGTCCATATCTGGCGCCGCAGCTTTGACGTGCCGCCGCCGCCGATGGAACCGGGCGGGCCGTACGACCTGTCGGCCGACCCGCGCTATGCCGGGATCGACGTGCCGCGATCGGAGAGCCTCAAGGACACGATCGCGCGCGTCCTGCCCTATTGGCAGGCGCG
Organism: uncultured Sphingorhabdus sp.; assembly: GCA_964535925.1. Lineage (GTDB taxonomy): Bacteria > Pseudomonadota > Alphaproteobacteria > Sphingomonadales > Sphingomonadaceae > Flavisphingopyxis. The sequence continues at coordinate 79 of CAZHWG010000382.1, read as the reverse complement.
CATCGCGCCGTTCCTGAAGGCGGGCGAGCGCGTGCTGATCTCGGCGCACGGCAACAGCTTGCGCGCGCTGGTCAAACAC
>CAZHWG010000381.1:0-1951 GCA_964535925.1 uncultured Sphingorhabdus sp. | reverse complement strand
GCTGCTGACGCTGATGGACGGGCTCGAATCGCGAACCAACCTGGTGGTAATCGCCGCGACAAACCGTCCAGAAGCGCTCGACGAGGCGTTGCGGCGCCCCGGCCGCTTCGACCGCGAGATCATCGTCGGCGTGCCCGACCAGCGCGGCCGCCGCGAGATCATCGGCATCCACACGCGCGGCATGCCGCTCGCCGAGGACGTCGATCTCGACGAGCTTGCCGGCACGACCTTCGGCTTCGTCGGCGCCGACCTTGCCGCGCTGGTACGCGAGGCGGGGATCGAGGCGGTGCGCCGCCTGATGCCCAAGCTCGACCTCGAGGAAGCGACGATCCCGCCCGAGCTGCTCGACGACCTGCACGTCATGCGCGACGATTTCCTCGCCGCGCTCAAACGCGTCCAGCCGTCGGCGATGCGCGAGGTGATGGTCCAGGTCCCCAACGTCTCATGGGACGATGTCGGCGGGCTCGACGAGGCGCAGCGGCGACTCAGGGAGGGCATCGAACTGCCGTTGAAGGACCCCGATGCGTTTCGCCGCCTCGGCATCCGCCCGGCCAAGGGGTTCCTGCTCTACGGGCCGCCGGGAACGGGCAAGACCTTGCTCGCCAAGGCGGTTGCGCGCGAGGCGCAGGCCAATTTCATCGCGACCAAGTCGTCCGACCTCTTGTCGAAATGGTATGGCGAGAGCGAGCAGCAGATCGCGCGGCTGTTCGCGCGCGCGCGCCAGGTCGCGCCGACCGTGGTGTTCATCGACGAGCTCGACAGCCTGGTCCCGGCACGCGGCGGAAGATCGGGCGATCCCGGCGTCAGCGACCGGGTCGTCAACACGATCCTCGCCGAGATGGATGGGCTCGAGGACATGCAGTCGGTCGTCGTCATCGGTGCGACCAACCGGCCCAACTTGATCGACCCCGCGCTGCTCCGCCCGGGGCGGTTCGACGAGCTGGTCTATGTGCCCGTGCCCGATGCGGCCGGGCGGCGGCGGATCCTGGCGATCCATACGGCAAAGATGCCGCTCGCCAAGGGCGTCGACCTCGATGCCATCGCCGATGACGCGGTGCGCTTCACCGGCGCCGACCTCGAGGACCTCGTCCGGCGCGCCGGGCTCAATGCGCTGCGGCGCTCGCTCGACGTGCGCAAGGTCGGACAGGACGACTTCGAGGCCGCGCTCAAGGACACGCGCGCCTCGGTCAGCGAAGAGATGGAGCGCGAGTACGAGAGCATCGAGGGCCAGCTCAAGCGCCAGGCGGCGCGGATGGGCGGCTCTATCGGGTTCATCGACGAAGGCATGCTCAAGCCGATCAACGCCGAGAAGCACGAGGACTAGGGAGCGGCGCGGGACGCCGGCGCCGGGCCCGAGTGACGACCAGCGTCGGCGTAGGCGTCAGTCGTCGATCCGCAGTGCCTTCCAGCCCCATGCCAGCAGGAACGCGGCGATGCCCCCGATCAGCGCGAAGGCAAGCCAGCCGTGCTGCGCGCGCGAAACCGTGTAGAGCGCGATGCCGAGCGTCGGGCCGACAATGTAGGCGGCGCCGTTGGTCGAGGCGACCTGTCCGGCGACCGCGTCCTGTTCGCTGCGGCGTACCGCGAGCGATACGCCAGCGGTAAAGCCGGGGCGGAACAGGCCGAAACCCAGCGAGGCGATGGCGATGCCGTTGACCATGCCGAGCAGCCCGCCAGCGAAGGTGAGGACGATCGAACCGACGAGCGCGAGCCCGGCGCCCCACAGGATCGACGCGCGCGGACCGATCGCCAGCGCCGGGATCAGCCCCCATTGCGCGAGCAGCGTCGCGCCCGCGCCGGCGAGCAGGACGATGCCGGTCGGCGCTACCGCGCTCGCCGGGTCGCCGCGCAGTCCGAGCCGGTCGAGCACGACGAAGCCGATGATGCCGAACACGATCGCCTGGGCATGGCCGCCGAGCAGACCGGCGAGCAGCCACGGGCGCGTGCGCGG
>CAZHWG010000380.1:0-1968 GCA_964535925.1 uncultured Sphingorhabdus sp. | reverse complement strand
CTCGGCAATATGGCGCCGAGGATCGCGAGCGTTTCATCCAGTATATCCAGCAGGACCCGATGGCCGCCGCCCAGCTGCGCGCGCCGCTCTACGAGGACAAGGTCGTCGATTTCCTGTTCGACAAGGCCGACATCACTGACAAGGAAGCGACCCGCGAAGAGGTCGAGGCGGCAATCGAGGCCGAGGAAGACGCTTCGGCTGCCAAGCCCGCGGCGAAAAAGAAGCCCGCCGCCAAGAAAACGGCAGCCAAGAAGGCCGACGCCAAGCCAGCGGCCAAGAAGGCCGAGGCCAAGCCCGCTGAAAAGGCGGCTCCGGCCAAGAAGCCCGCGGCGAAGAAGGCAGCGGCCAAAAAGCCTGCTGCCAAGAAACCCGCAGCCAAAAAGTAAGCCGCACGATCGCGGTCCGGCAGCACGCCGGACCGCGATTGCCGGTCGCCGTCGGGTCCGACCGCGACGACAACCGCGCGCAAGGGGCTTGAAACTCCTGCGCGCAGGTTCGACATAGCCTTCGGGCAATATCATCGACGGACACACATATTTTATGACGAACTATATCGGCGACACCGAAATCCCTGATCCGATGAGCGCACTCGTGCCGATCGTTATCGAGCAATCGACCCGCGGCGAGCGCAGCTTCGACATCTTCTCGCGCCTTCTGCGTGAGCGGATCGTCTTCGTGACCGGCCAGGTCGAGGACCAGATGGCGGCGCTGATCACCGCGCAGCTTCTGTTCCTCGAGTCTGAAAATCCGAAGAAGGACGTCTACCTCTACATCAACTCGCCCGGCGGCGTCGTCACCGCGGGCATGGCGATCCACGATACGATGCAGTACATCCGGCCGCGCGTCGGCACGGTCTGCATCGGCCAGGCCGCATCGATGGGCAGCTTCCTGCTCGCCGCCGGTGAGCCGGGCATGCGCGTTGCGCTCGCCAATGCACGGATCATGGTCCACCAGCCTTCGGGCGGGGCCCGCGGCATGGCATCGGACATCGAGATCCAGGCCAAGGAAATCCTCCGCATTCGCACACGGATGAACGACCTGTACGCCAAATATACCGGCAAGCCTTTGAAAGAAATCGAAAAGGCTATGGATCGCGATACCTTCCTCGAGGCCGACGAGGCGCAGGCCTTCGGCATCGTCGACCAGGTCTTCGAGAAGCGCCCCGCCGCGCCGTCGAGCGACGACGCACCCAAGTCCACCTGATCGTCCGGTAAAATCGTCGATACCGCGTTAACCATGACTGTTGCATTGCCGTTGTCGCGCGGTGCGCCAGGATCGGCGGATTGGCAGCTGTTAAGGACGATTGCAGATTGTATTCGACGCTCCTGCCGATAGGATGCGATGCGTGAAGGGGCCTCGGTGCCCCGGCTAGTAAGGTTGTATTGAATGACGAAATTGAGCGGCTCCGATTCCAAGAGCACCCTTTACTGCTCGTTCTGCGGCAAGTCGCAGCACGAAGTGAGGAAGCTCATCGCCGGGCCGACCGTGTTCATCTGCGATGAATGCGTCGAACTGTGCAACGACATCATTCGCGAAGAGGCCAAGGGCGGCCTTGCCGCGAAGAAGGAAGGTGGCGTGCCGACGCCGCAGGAGATCTGCGACGTTCTCGACGATTACGTCATCGGCCAGGACAAGGCCAAGCGCGTCCTGTCGGTCGCGGTCCACAACCATTACAAGCGCCTCGCGCACGGTTCGAAGGGCGAGGAGGTTGAGCTCGCCAAGTCGAACATCCTGCTCGTCGGGCCGACCGGCTGCGGCAAAACGCTGCTTGCGCAGACGCTCGCCAAGACCTTCGACGTGCCCTTCACCATGGCCGACGCCACGACGCTGACCGAAGCGGGCTATGTCGGCGAGGACGTCGAAAACATCATCCTGAAACTGCTCCAGGCGTCGGATTACAACGTCGAAAAGGCGCAGCACGGGATCGTCTATATCGACGAGATCGACAAGATCACGCGCAAGGCGGAA
>CAZHWG010000379.1:0-1988 GCA_964535925.1 uncultured Sphingorhabdus sp. | reverse complement strand
CGCGCACGGCGGCAGCGCCGCGCCGCACGACCCCGCGTCGTATCCGCACGACGTCCTCGCGCGCGACGTCGAAGAGCTGATCACGCATCTTGGCCTCGACGATTACGATCTCGGTGGCTTTTCGCTTGGAGCGCGAACGACCGCGCGGCTCGTCGTGCGCGGCGCGCGGCCGGGCAAGGCTGTCCTCGCGGGGATGGGCCTAGAAGGCCTTGCCGGCTGGACGCGGCGCAAAGATTTCTTCCTCGAAGCGATCACCAACTTCGACGATGCCAGGCGCGACAGCCCGTGGTTCATGGCGATCAGCTTCATGAAGACGATGAAGGTCGATCGCGCCGCTGCGAAGCTGCTGCTGCAGAGCTTCGCCGATACCGACGCGGAAGAGCTGTCCGCGTTCACGATGTCGACCGCTGTCGTTTGCGGCACGGAGGATCGCGACAATGGGTCGCCCGACGCGCTTGTCGCCGCCTTGCCCGACGCGACGCTTTATCCGGTTCCGGGGACGCACATGTCGTCGGTCGCCAAGCCCGAGCTCGGCGAAGCGATCGCGGCCTTCCTGTCGGCTTGATTACACGCCCGCGAGCGTCCAGACTGCGACCAAAGACGATTCAAATCGATAAAGAGGATGCATTGCGATGAAGATTTCCCTGCGGACCATGGTTTCATTCGGCGCATTGGCGTCATCGCTGGCGATCGGCGGTTGCGCCAACGCCTATGCCGCACCTGCGACACCGGGCGCTGCGCCGGTCGCTCCTGCCGTCGCCGATAGCGCGACGGCGCCCGCCTATCCGATGACCCCGGCCGGCGCCGATGCCTTCATCGCCGCCGCCGAAAAGGATTTGTTCGATTATTCGGTCGAGGCGAGCCAGGTCTATTGGGTCAATGCCACCTACATTACAGAGGACACCGATGCGATGGCCGCGCGGATCGGCGCGATCGGCACCGAAAAGTCGGTCGCCTATGCGCTCGAAGCCGCCAAATACGCGCGCGTTGCGGGGCTTTCGCCCGACACGAAGCGCAAGCTCGACATCCTGCGTAACGGCATCGTCCTGCCCGCGCCCACGACGCCCGGTGCGGCGACCGAGCTCAACGAAATCGCGACCAGCCTCAATTCGCAATATGGCAAAGGCAAGGGGACGCTCAACGGCAAGCCGATTTCGGGGTCGGACATCGAGGCCGAGATGGGCAACCTCCAGCGCACGCCCGCCGAGTACAAGGAAATGTGGGCAAGCTGGCACGACAATGTCGGCAAGCCGATGAAGGGCGATTACGCCAAGATGGTCGGCATCGCCAACCAGGGTGCCGAGGAACTGGGCTTTGCCGATGTCGGCGCGATGTGGCGTTCGGGCTATGACATGCCCGCCGACGACTTCGCGGCGCTGACCGAGAAATTGTGGCAGGAGGTCAAGCCGCTCTACCTCGCGCTGCACACCTATACGCGCGCCAAGCTCAATGCGAAGTACGGCGATGCGGTGCAGGCGAAGACCGGACCGATCCGCGCCGACCTGCTCGGCAATATGTGGGCGCAGGAATGGGGCAACATCTATCCGATCGTCGCACCCAAGGGCGCGGGCAATCTCGGTTACGAGATCGGCGACCTGCTTGAAGCCAAGAAATACGACGCGCTCAAAATGGTGAAGACCGGTGAGGGCTTCTATTCCTCGCTCGGCTTCGATCCGCTGCCCGAGACGTTCTGGACGCGCTCGCAGTTCACCAAGCCCGCCGACCGCGAAGTCGTCTGCCACGCCAGCGCCTGGGACATCGACAACAAGGACGATGTCCGGATCAAGATGTGCATCAAGGTCAATACCGACGATTTCGTGACGATTCACCACGAGCTGGGCCACAATTACTACCAGCGCGCATACAACGCGCAGCCCTATCTCTATCTCAATGGCGCAAATGACGGCTTCCACGCGGCGATCGGCGATTTCGTCGCGCTGTCGATCACGCCGCAATATCTCGTCGACATCGGCCTGCTCGACAAGAAG
>CAZHWG010000378.1:0-2008 GCA_964535925.1 uncultured Sphingorhabdus sp. | reverse complement strand
AGCGCGCCGTAGGCGCCGTCGTTGATGTAGAGCTCGTCGCCACGACGCTTCTCGACGCGCACGATCAACGAGCTGTATTCGGCGCACAGCGCGCGGCCCGGCTCGCACCACAATTCGGCCGAATAGCTGATCGGCAGGTCCTCGTAAGTGCGGTCGATTGCGGCGAAGTAATCGGCCAGCGGAGGAGGCTCCATTCCCGGATAGGTCGAAGGGAAACCGCCGCCGACGTCGATGATGTCGACCGTCACCGATGCCTCGACGATCGCCGCGCGGACGCGCTCGAGCGCCTGGACGTAAGCGTGCGGGCTCATCGCCTGGCTGCCGACGTGGAAGCAGATGCCCAGCGCATCGGCGGCCTGCCGCGTCGCCATCAGCAGTTCCTTGACCTCGTCGGCCTCGGCACCGAACTTCGCGGCGAGCGACAGCTGCGCGAGATCGGACGAGACGCGCAGCCGCACGCACAGGTTGAGGTCTTCGGCGGCATTCGTCGCGCGGACGATCTTGTCGAGCTCGTCGAGCGTATCGAGCGAAAAGGTCCGCACGCCGTATTTGAAATAGGCCTCGTGGATCGCTTCCTCGGCCTTGACCGGGTGCATAAAGCACAAGGTCGCTTGCGGAAGCGTGCGCGCGACGAGCCGCACCTCGGCGATCGAGGCGACGTCGTAATGCGTAATGCCGCTATCCCACAGGATCGCCAGCAAGTCGGGCGACGGGTTCGCCTTGACCGCATAGAGCGATTTGCCGGGAAAATTCTCGACGAAATATCGGGCCGCGCGCCGGGCGGCGTGCGGACGGACGAGCGTGACCGGCTCGACCGGGCGAAGGTCGGTAACTAGACCTTTGGCGCTGTGATGGCTGTGCAATTCAAGAGACCCCCAGAAACTAGGTAAAACGACAAGGCTGCCTTGCGGTTATTGGGAGTCCCCATGGGGCAGCGGACCGCGCATATATGGGCGGCGGACCCCCGTGTAAAGTCCAGTGTCGGGCTTTTTTGCCCAGCCGTGGCTCAGCGGCGGTCAGGACAGCCGCGATTTGAAATCGTCGTATCCGAAACTGCGGATTTGCGTGAGTTCGTCGGTCGCGCTGTCCCATAGCCAGATATCGGGCAGCGGCACGCCGTTGAAGGTGTTGGTCTTGACCATCGAATAGTGCGCCTGGTCGAGAAAGGCGAACCGCCGACCGATCTCGGGCACGTCGCCAAAGCGGTAATCGCCGATGACATCGCCCGCAAGACACGACGGCCCGCCGATCCTCGTCGCGACGCCGCCGTCCTCCTCGCCGAGCATGGCGGGGCGATAGGGCGCCTCGATGACGTCGGGCATGTGGCACGTCGCGCTGATGTCGGCGATCGCGACGGGACCGTCGTTATCGTGCACGTCGAGGATTTCGCCGACCAATATGCCCGCGTCGAGCGCGACCGCTTCGCCGGGCTCGATATAGATCTGGCAACCCGTCTCCTCGGCCATTTCGGCGAGGAATTCGACAAGCGCCTCACGGTCGTAATCGGCGCGCGTGATGTGGTGGCCACCGCCGACGTTGATCCAGTCGAGATGGTCGAAATAGGGTTCGAGCTCGCCTTTCACATGCTCCCAGGTCTCCATCAGCGGATCGAATCCCTGTTCGCACAGATTGTGGAAATGGATGCCGCGGACCATCTCGACATGCTCGTCGGTCAGCTGCGAGATCGGGAAACCGAGCCGCGATCCCGGCGCGCTGGGATCGTAGCGCGGCACCTCGCCGAGCGGGATCTCGGGGTTGATGCGCAGGCCGAGATCGAAATCCTCGCCGCCCGACTTCATCCGCTCGATGATCGGCGACAGGCGTTCGAGCTGGTCGGGCGAATTGAAGATGACATGATCCGACACCGCGCAGATCACCGGCAGGTCCTCGATGCGATAGGCGGGGCAATAGGTCGCGACCTCGCCGTCGTAATATTCGCGCCCCAACAGCGCCTCGTTGAGGCCAGAGGCGCAGACACCGTCGAGATACTGGCCGATCGTGTCGGCGA
>CAZHWG010000377.1:0-2011 GCA_964535925.1 uncultured Sphingorhabdus sp. | reverse complement strand
CGATCCAGCTCCAGCCGATGATATAATGCATGCCGACCGCGACCGTGCTCGCCGCCAGGACGACGCCCAATGTCACCAGCGCGAGCAGCAGCGGCAGTTCGCGGCGAAACGGCTTCCACGGGATCTGGATCGCCGCCTCGAACACCAATGGCGGCAGGAATATCTGGAAGATGAGTTCGGGCGTCAGCGGCAGGTCGAGGCCGAAGGGCAGCAGCGCGAGCGCGATCCCCGCGATCACCAGGCCAACCGAATAGGGCATGCCGATCCGCCGCGTCAGCATCGCGACGAGCGACGCGACGAACAGCAGCAGCCCGAGGGTGGTGAAGTCGAGATTGTCCATGCCGCACCATGGCGCAGCGTCGCACGGCGCTCAACCCGTCGTCGTTCGGCGTCGGTTAATCGTGCCTGTGCCAGACAGGCGGTTGAAATCGACGGCGAAAAGGATTCGAAAAGGTTTTTGCGGGATAATGACGGCGAGCGATCGCCCGACGCGGGTAAACGAGCGGGGACACGAGATGAACAACAGGCGGATCATTCGCGGCATGGCGCTATTGGCGCTGGCGACGGGCGGGCTCGCCGCCTGCGTCGCCCCGGCGCAGCGCGTAGCCGCACCGGCGACACGCCCGGTAAACGTGGAGCGCACGCCGATCGCCGCGCCCATACCCGCGGCGCAGCAGTTTGCCGCAGTTGCCGATCCCGGCTTCAACCGACCGCCCGCCGCGCTGACCCAGCGCATCGACCAGCTGTGGGCGAGCTTCCCCGGCAAGACCGGCATCGCAGTCCGCCGGATCGACGGCAACTGGGCCTATGCCAAGCGCGGCGACGAGCTGTTCCCGCAACAGAGCGTGTCGAAACTATGGGTGACGATGGCGGTGCTCGACCAGGTCGACCGCGGCCTGTTGTCGCTGAGCCAGCCGGTCGAGATCGGCCCCGAACACCTGACCGTATTCCACCAGCCGATCGCCGCGCGCGTCGAACGCCAGGGCAAGATCGTCGAGACGGTCGGCAGCCTGATCGAGCTGGCCATCACCAAGAGCGACAATACCGCCAACGATTCGCTGCTGCGCACCGCCGGCGGCCCCGAGGCGGTGCGCGCCTTCGTCGCCAGGAACGATCTCGGCGCGATCCGTTTCGGGCCTGGCGAGCGCCTGCTCCAGGCGGGGATCGCGGGGATGAACTGGAGCCAGGCCTATTCGAAGGGCCGGACATTCTATGCCGAGCGCGCCAAGGTGCCCGATTTCATTCGCAAGAAGGCGCTCGAATCCTACGTTGCCGATCCGATCGACGGTGCCAGCCCGATGGCGATCGTCGATGCTTTGGCCAAGCTCGAACGGCGCGAGCTGCTCGGCCGCGAGACGACCTCGCTGCTGCTCAATACGATGCAGCGCACGTCGAGCGGGCCGCAGCGCTTGAAGGGCGGCGTGCCCGCCGGTTGGCGGATCGGCCACAAGACCGGCACCGGCCAGGTCTTCGGCGCCACCGCGACAGGTTATAACGACATCGGCATCCTCACCGCGCCCGACGGCACGCGCTATGCGGTCGCGGTAATGCTCGCCGAGACGACCGCGAGCATCCCCCAACGCATGCAGCTGATGCAGAACGTCGTGCGCGCGGTGGTCGACGCGCACGGGCGGTGACGTGGCCGGTGTGACGCGTTGATTTTGGCGTCGGCGCTTATCGACCCTGGAACGCAGTCACCGTCAGGTGAAGCGAGTTCAGCATGACGAGTTTGAGCAGGTGTCTCGCCTAGCCGGTGAACCCCTGCTATCGCCCGCGCATGTCGCAGAATCACCTCTATCTCGTCGACGGATCGTCGTACATCTTTCGCGCCTATCATCGGCTACCGCCGCTGACCAACAAGCATGGCGAGCCGGTCGGCGCGGTCTATGGCTATACGACGATGCTGTGGAAGCTGGTCGATGCGCTCGACAAGGCCGACGGGCCGAGCCACCTTGCAGTGATCCTCGACAAGGACGGCAAGAGCTTCCGCAACGAGATCTACGCCGAATAC
>CAZHWG010000376.1:282-2012 GCA_964535925.1 uncultured Sphingorhabdus sp. | reverse complement strand
CGACCGCCGAGATCGCGGTGATGGGCGCCAAGGGCGCGGTCGAGATCATCTTCCGATCGGACGCGGGCGACGCGGAGAAGATCGCCGAGAAGACCAGGGAATACGAAGACCGCTTCGCCAACCCCTTCGTCGCGGCGTCCAAGGGCTTCATCGACGAGGTCATCGTGCCGCACTCGACAAGGCGGCGCGTGGCGCTGGGGCTACGCAAGCTGCGCAACAAGCAGCTCGAGAACCCGTGGAAGAAGCATGACAATATCCCCCTCTGACAAGTGGCAAATCGGGATCGTTCTAATCGTGCTTTGCTTCGGAGTCGGGCAAAGTATTCGCGCCTACAGGGCGGAACGGAAACGTTGGGAAGCGAAAGGTGACATCGTCAAAGACGGCTGGATCACGACTTATGCCGAAAACCCATGGGATTATGAAGACAAGCACGAACAGGTCATGAAAGAACGTCGCCGTGCTATCCTTAACAACACTTTCTCACGCCGGCTCTGATTTTTCTTCCGGCGATCATTTTAATTATTGCAAAGACAGACTTATGAAACTCGGCCGTCTCAACCATATCGGTGTCGCCACCCCGTCGATCCCCGACAGCATCGCCTTCTGGCGCGACGTGATGGGCGCCACGACGATCCACGAACCCTTCGACATGCCCGAACAGGGGGTGAAGGTGTGCTTCGTCGATACGCCGAATTGCCAGATCGAGCTGATCGAACCGCTTGGCGCCGATAGCCCGATCGCGGGGTTCATCGCCAGGAACCCGGCGGGCGGGCAGCATCATTTGTGTTTCGAGGTGCCCGATATCGCCGCCGCGCGCGCAGAATTCGAGGGACAGGGCAAGCGCATCCTCGGCCCCACGCGGATCGGCGCGCACGGCACCCCGATCTTCTTCCTCCACCCGCGCGACATGGGCGGCGTGTTGACCGAAATCATGGAAACTCCCAAAGCGCGGCATGGCTGACAAGATCCCCACCCTCGCCGACTGGAAAGCCCTTGCCGAGAGCGAGGTGAAGGGCCGCGACCTCACCTGGCACACGCCCGAGGGGATCGCGGTCAAGCCGCTCTACACCGCCGCCGACACCGAGACGATCGACCCCGGAATGCCCGGTTTCGCGCCCTATACGCGTGGCGTGAAGGCGAGCATGTACGCCGGGCGGCCGTGGACGATCCGGCAATACGCGGGCTTTTCGACCGCCGAGGAATCGAACGCCTTCTACCGCCGCAACCTTGCCGCCGGACAGAAGGGGCTGAGCATCGCGTTCGATCTCGCGACGCATCGCGGCTACGACAGCGACCATCCGCGCGTCGTCGGCGATGTCGGCAAGGCGGGAGTCGCGATCGACACGCTCGCCGACATGAAGATCCTGTTCGACGGGATTCCGCTCGACACGATGAGCGTCAGCATGACGATGAACGGCGCGGTGCTGCCGTGCCTCGCCTTCTACATCGTCGCCGCCGAGGAACAGGGCGTCGCGCAGGACCAGCTGTCGGGCACGATCCAGAACGACATTCTCAAGGAGTTCATGGTCCGCAACACCTACATCTACCCGCCCGAGCCGAGCATGCGGATCGTGGCCGACATCATCGCCTATACCTCCGAGCACATGCCGCGTTTCAACAGCATCAGCATCAGCGGCTATCACATGCACGAAGCCGGCGCGACCGCGGTGCAGGAGCTCGCCTTCACGCTCGCCGCCGGCATGGCATACGTTCGCGCGGCGCAGGAACGC
>CAZHWG010000376.1:0-272 GCA_964535925.1 uncultured Sphingorhabdus sp. | reverse complement strand
CCGGGCGCCTCTCGTTCTTCTTCGGCATCGGCATGAATTTCTTCATGGAGGTCGCCAAGCTGCGCGCCGCGCGCACGCTCTGGTCGAAGATCGTCGCCAAGTCCGGCGGCAACGCGCGATCGCAGATGCTGCGCACCCACTGCCAGACCTCGGGCGTGTCGCTGACCGAGCAGGACCCGTACAACAACGTCATCCGCACGACGATCGAGGCGATGGCCGCGACCTTCGGCGGCACCCAGTCGCTCCACACCAACAGCCTCGACGAGGCGGTC
>CAZHWG010000375.1:0-2016 GCA_964535925.1 uncultured Sphingorhabdus sp. | reverse complement strand
CAGCACCATCGGCCCCTTGGCATCGCGCAGGTGGCCGACGAACAGGATTTCGGGGGGATCGGCGCGTTCGATGCCGCCCGCCGCGCGCTCATAGTCGGCGATCGGGGGATGCGGGTTGCCCAGCGCCTGTGCCGGCTGGCGGACACCTGCCCGCGCCAGCTGGTCGACCAGATAGCCGCTCGTCGTCAGGACCGTGTCGATCCCGGCCAGCGCGGCGTGGCGCAACGCGATTGCCTGCGCCATTTCACGCTCGATCATGCCGCGCTGCGGCTGGCCGAGGTCGTCGACACAGCCAAAGGCGCAGGTCGCGCACGCGCGCTCGCCGACCATCATGCGCTGGCGCGGATGGCCGCAGAAGAACCGGTGGTCGCGCACCATCGCGACGGTCCCGGCAGGCCCGGCATCGATCGTCGCCGACAGCATGATGCTGTCCTTGTTATCAAAATGAACGATATCGGGATGCCAGTCGTCGATCGCCGCCTGTATCAGGCGCGAAGGGGGCGACCGGCGGTCATAGGCTTCCTCGAGCCGACCGAAATGATCGCGATCGAACGCCGCCAGCCGCGCAAGCAAGAGAACGCGTCCGAACCGCCGACCGAAGCCCGCGAACGACTGAGCCAGATAGGCAACGAGCAGGCCGAGCGCGACAAACGGTCCGACCAGCCGTTTTTGCCAGCGTCCCATCGTCGAGAGGCGCGCCTTGATCTGGCCGAGGCGGACGGGCCAGCCGGCTTCGGCGCCGACGAAGGCGACGGCAATCCCGTCGACCGTCGTCCGACGCACGCCGGTGCGATCGCTCAGCGCGATGACGCGGCACTCCCATGCTGCAGGATCGAGCGCCTTGAGGGTATCGTGCAGGCTGAGTTCGGCGCCGCCAGCGACCTCGGGCGGATAGCGATCGCTGACGACGAGGACGCGGCGAGGAACCGTCATTGCGCCTTGGCCTGCAACAATGCGGCGACAAGCTCGCGATAGGCCGCCTGCATTCCGCCTTCGGTGAAATGGTCGAGAACATGCGACCGCGCCCGGTCGGCCAGTCGCGCGGCAAGCGTCCGATCGGCGATCATCGCCGCGAGCGCCCCGGCCAGCGCCTGCGGATCGCCCGGTGGCACCGTCAGCGCGGTCTTCTGGTCGATCGAAATGTCGCTGACGCCGGTCGGCAGGTCGCTCGCGACGACGGGGGCGCCGACGACCATCGCTTCGAGCTGGGCGATGCCGAATGCCTCGGTAATCTCGGTCGAGGGAAAGGCGAAGACATCGATCGTCGCGAGCAGGCCGAGTTTTTCGTCGTGCGAGACGCGGCCGATGAAATGGACGCGGGACCCGATACCGAGGTCGCGCGCAAGCGCCCGGGCACCGTCGCTCTCGCTCCCCTCACCCGCGACGATGGCGTGGACGCCGGGCATCAGCGCGAGCGCGCGCATCAGCACGTCGAGCCCCTTGTAGCGCGCATGGCGCCCGACGAAACCGACCACCGCCGCGTCGCCGGCGAGCGCCTGGCGGCGCTCCTGCGCGGCGCTGAGGGCGGTACCCGAGACGGCGCAGTTGGCCGGATCGATCCCGAGCGGGATCGCGACGATATCGCAGGCGACTCGGATATCGGCCGAAACCTGCACATTCTTCATCGAGGTCACGACGACGCGATCGGCGCGCGCGAGCAGCCGGTCGTAGAGCCAGCGCGAGGGCGCGCGCAGCAGCGGACGGCCGTGCATGTCCATGTGGTGGACGACGACGAGCCGCGCGCGGTCGCCGAGGATGAAGCGCCGCACAAGCCAGGCGAGATTGGCGAGGATGTTGGGCGCATGGACGATCAACACGTCATAGCGGCCGCGCAGTACCGCGAGCGCATAGCCGAGGCTGATCGGTTGCGAGGCAAGCACGATTTGCGTGGCGAAGCGGCGCACCCGCACGCCCCCGATACTCTCGTCGCGAGCGCTGGCGGCATGGGCGAATGCAAGCACTTCGACTTCGGCGTCGGCGACCCGAGCGACCCGACGCCGGGGCTGATCCGGCGCG
>CAZHWG010000374.1:0-2025 GCA_964535925.1 uncultured Sphingorhabdus sp. | reverse complement strand
CGACTCAATATCCGCCAGCCGGCGCACTGGACGATCGCGACCGAGCATATCGAGCCGATGATCGAATTCGCCAAAAGCATCGCCGACAAGCATTGCTACCAGCTCGACAGCGGCCTGTATTTCGACGTTACGACGGTACCCGATTACGGCCGTCTGGCGCGCACGAAAACCGACGATGGCGAAGGCCGCATCGATCCCGTCGGCGGTAAGCGCAATCCGCAGGATTTCGCGATCTGGCGAACCACGCCAGCGGGCGAAGCACGGCAGATGGAATGGGATTCTCCATGGGGTCGCGGTGCGCCCGGTTGGCATCTCGAATGTTCGGTCATGGCGATGCAATATCTTGGCCGACAGTTCGACATCCATACCGGCGGTATTGATCATCGCGAGATCCATCATCCCAACGAAATCGCCCAGAATCAGGCAATCACCTGCTCATCGGCGACAGGCGCCAATATCTGGATGCACAACAATTTCCTCGTCGAGCGCGCGGGCAAGATGTCGAAATCGTCGGGTGAATTCCTGACGTTGCAACGCCTCATCGACTGCGGCTTTCATCCGATCGCCTACCGCTTGATGTGCCTGCAGGCACATTACCGCAGCGAACTCGAATTCAGCTTCGACAATCTCGAAGCGGCATCGACCCGCCTCAAAAGGCTGGTAATAGCGATCGAGCAATTGCGCGTGGGTGGTCCCCCGATCGTGCCGAGCGATCCCCATCCCCACATCACAAAGGCGCTCGATGCGTTCGATGCGGCGATGTGCGACGACCTCAATACGCCACTCGCGCTCACCGCTCTTGAGGATATCGTCGGCAACAAGCAGCTCGAGCCGGGCGAAAGGCTGGGCGCGGTCGAGCGCATGGATGCGGTACTGGGTCTCGACTTGATCGATCTCCAACGCGTCGATCTGCGTGTGCGGCCGGCGGATGCCGCGCTGTCGGAGACCGATATCGTTGCCATGATGGCCGAACGCAAAACGGCGCGCGACGAGAAGGACTATGCCCGGTCCGACGCGATCCGCGACGACCTTGCGGCGTGCGGCGTAATGCTGATGGACGGCGATCCGCTCGGCTGGGACTGGATCGCGCGCCGGGGCTGAAGCCTAAATACCTTCGCCTGCCATCAGCGCAGTGTTGCCGCCCGCCGCTGTGATGTCTGTCGAGATCGTCTTTTCCTCGGCAAAGCGCAGCAGATATTGCGGCCCGCCGGCCTTGGGCCCGGTACCCGACAATCCGCGTCCGCCGAACGGTTGCGAACCGACGATTGCCCCGATCTGGTTGCGGTTGACGTAAACGTTACCAACCTGCGCGCGCGCCGCGACATGCGCCGCAAACGCATCGATGCGACTGTGAATGCCGAGCGTGAGGCCATAACCGGTGGCGTTAATCGCATCGATCACGCGATCGAGATGCTTCGCTTTCCATCGAACGATGTGAAGCACGGGGCCGAAAACCTCACGCTCCATTTCGGCGATGTCGTCGAGCCGGATGATCGTCGGCATGATGTAGCTGCCATTGTCGGCAACCGTCCCGGTTCGGACCGCCTGGACGACAATCCGTCCCTTGGCGGCAAATGTGTCGATATGATGCTGGATGCTCGCCTGCGCCTCGCCGTCGATGATCGGCGCGACGTCGGTCGCGAGTTCGGACGGATCGCCAATGGTGAGTTCAGCCGCAGCGCCTGCAATCATTTCGAGCATATGATCGGCCACGTCGTCCTGGAGATAGACGACGCGCAGCGCCGAACAGCGCTGACCTGCCGACTGGAACGCCGACGACACGACATCGCGCGCGACCTGCTCGGGCAAGGCGGTAGAATCGACGATCATCGCGTTCAACCCGCCGGTCTCGGCGATCAGCGTCGCGATCGGCGCATTGCGCGAGGCGAGCTTGCGGTTGATCAGCGCTTTGACCACGCCCACTTCTCGACCGACGCCCGCGAGGAACTTTGCAGTGGTATCAGGATCTCCAACCGTCGCCGAGAGGCCGATGCGCTGGAACTCTCCGCCACGCTCGACCAAACG
>CAZHWG010000373.1:0-2027 GCA_964535925.1 uncultured Sphingorhabdus sp. | reverse complement strand
TACATCAAGATGTCGAACGCCTGGCCGTCTTCCGGCGGCATCGCGATGATCCTGCAGAAGGCTTATGGGCCCGGAACGGTTGCGGCTTCGGCGTCGCTCCTGATGGCGCTGTCGATGGTGATCAACGAAAGCCTCGTCGCGCGCACCTTTGCCACATACGCGCTTCGACCATTCGGCCTCGAAACCAACGGCCTGCTGCTCGCGGCCCTCGCGCTGGCGCTGATCGTGTTTGCCTATCTGGTGAACGCCGCCGGAAACCGGTCGGTCAGCGCGCTCTCCATCGTGATGTCGGCGATAAAGATCGGCGGCATCGCGATTTTCGCCGTCGCGGCGATCTGGGCAAGCGGCCTTGGCGGCGGGGCTTTTGCCGAGCCCGTCGCCGGTCTCGATGGAAGCGGTTTCGATGGTGCCGGCTTCATCGCCTCGATCGCATTCTCGATCCTCGCCTTCAAGGGTTTCACCACGATCACCAACAGCGGCGGCGAGATCGTCGATCCGCACCGCAATGTCGGACGTACGATCATGATCGCGATCGGCATATGCGTGGTAACCTACCTGCTGGTTGCCGTCGCCGTGGGTTCCAGCCTCGGCATTGGCGAGATCGTGGCTGCGCGCGACTATTCGCTCGCTGCGGCGGCAAGACCAGCGCTCGGGCAAATCGGCTTCTGGTTCACCATCGTCATCGCGGTCACCGCCACGGCGTCGGGCGTCGTGGCCAGCGTGTTCGCCGTTTCGCGCATGCTGACCATGCTGACCGAGATGAAGATGATCCCGCACAGCCATTTCGGGATGAAGGGGACCCTGCGTAGCCACCTGCTCGTGTACACGGTGGTCATTGCCGGAACGCTCGCAGTGCTTTTTGACCTGAGCCGGATCGCCGCGCTCGGCGCATTCTTCTACCTCGTGATGGACATGCTGGTTCATTGGGGTGTCTTCAGGCATCTGCGCCGGGAAGTCGGCGCACGTGCCGAAATCCTCCTCGCGGCGATCGCGGCCGACGCGGTCGTGCTTGTCGCCTTCACCTGGATCAAGCTGCGCAGTGACCCGGCAATCGTTGCCTATGCCGCGCTCGGCATCGTCCTCGTCTTTGCTGGCGAACACTGGTTCCTGAACCGAAAACAACGGGAAAGCTGACCCACGCCGCATAGCGGCAAGACCTTTCGGGACACAGCAGCTACTGCCTCACGCCTGCGAAAAGATTGACGCATTGTCGAAGAGCTGCGGCTCTTGGGGCAGGCTTTGCCATCGAATTCTGATTCATCGAGCGCCACCAACAGTGCGCTAAGCCGCGTTCAGGAACGACCTATTTCTGCCCGCGAGCAGCAGTCCCGGCATCCAGGCTCGCGGGGCGCGGCGGGGCCGGTTTGCCTCGACGCGGCCCGATCTGACACCATCGGGCCCGGCAGCGGGTGAAGCTCCACTTGTCTGTTCACACTGAGTTTTGTCCGCATCTATTTCAGAAAGAACTTGCCCGCAAGAAAGCACTATTCGCGAATTCTCCTATAGTGCTCGGCTCGCTCGACAATAGCCATCATATTACGAGCGGCCTCGATGGTGAGCCTGTGCGGGGTCGCACCGGGCCTCGGAGAGATAAAAGCCGACATCTCGCTTACGAGATCGATTAAATCCTCGGGAGCATTGGCGAGCAGAGCGACGAGGATATTCTCAATCGCGATAAGTCGCACCCGCATGTTACCGTCTTCGGCATCACCGATCTTCCCAGCGACTGTGGGTGATTGGGAGCGCCCAGCGCATTGGAAAGAGAAACAGGGGATGCACCACCTTCGTTTTCCCATCGTCCGATCGCGCGACGGTGGATCTCGGCGCGAGTAGGTCGGTTTTCGTAGTTATCGGTGCTCATCCCTGCTGCCTTTCGTTGCCGTGCAATTGCACTGCCCCATGCGTTGCTGAGGTCAAGGCAGGCCTTTTGCAGCATATCACGTCGGGCCGGAGCCGCATCACAGTTCGTGACGGCGATGCAAAGCGGATTGCTTGCAGATGCGGGGCATCCTCGATGAGCTTGGATA
>CAZHWG010000372.1:0-2045 GCA_964535925.1 uncultured Sphingorhabdus sp. | reverse complement strand
GCCGATGTCGAGCATCTGCTGCACCCGGACGCGCGGCCGTTGTCGCGCTTTACCAAATTCTGGGCAGTGCCGATCGCCTGGATGGCGAGCAAGCGGCGTGGCTCGACGATCGACGAGACGGTCGAGGCAGGCCAACGCGACGAGGTTCGCCGCAAGCTGTCGAACTTCGTCCGCGCGCGCTGGTTCGAACCGCCCTTCGGTGGGGCTACTTTCACCCGGCTGGTGCTCGACGCGCTCGATGCGATGGAACGGTCCGAACGCGGGCCGGCGCTGATCCCGGCAGGCCAGCCACTCGACCTGATGGTAACGGTGACCGATTACCGCGGCTATCCCGAACGGCTGACGCTCAACAGCCCCGCCGAGGTCGTCGAGACCGAGCATCGGCTGGTGTTCAAATTTCGCGGTATAGGCCAGTCGAGCACCTCGCTCGACGAGCTTCCCGCGCTTGCCTTTGCTGCGCGCGCCACGGCCAGCTTTCCCGGTGCCTTTCCGCCGTTCACCGTGCGCGAGATCGACGGCGTCCTTGCCGAAGAAGGTCGCGACTGGCCCGGGCGCGAGGCGTTCCTCAAGCGCCAGCTGCCGCATGCAGAAGCGATCGGTGGCGCCGAGGATCTCGCCATGATCGACGGTTCGGTGCTCGCCAACGCGCCGTTCAAGCCGGCAATCGCGGCGCTCAAGCATCGGCCAGCGCGCCGCGAGGTTGATCGGCGATTCGTCTATATCGACCCCAAGCCGGGACTGCGCAGTATCCACTTTTCGCGTCAAGAAACGGTCCTCGCCGATCAAGTGCCGCCGCTTCCCGGCTTCTTCGCCACGATCTTCAAGGCCTTGTCGGACATCCCGCGCGAACAGCCGATCCGCGATAATGTCGAAACGATTGCCAGTATGTCGCAGCGCATCCGTCGCATCCAGCGGATCGTCGATTCGCTGCGCAGCGAAGTCGAGGAACGCGTCGAAAAACTGCTCGGCCGCACATTCTTCCTCGACCGACCGACCGCCGCCCGCCTAGCCGCATGGCGCGCCAAGGCGCAGACTAAGGCGGCCGAGACCGCGGGCTATGCCTATGCCGCTTACGGCCATCTCAAGCTCGCCAATATCGTTGAGGATACCGCCAACCTGGCTGCGACGCTGACAGGCGCCGACAATGCGAATTTGCGCAGCCGCTTGCGATTGGCGTTGTGGGACCATGTGCGCGGACGCGGGCTCGACCGGATTTCGCCGGCCAAGGGCGGCGGCGCGAGCCCCGAGGTGATCGCGTTTTTCCGCACGCACGACCTGCGTTTCCGAATTCGCCGTTTGCGCAGCCTCGCGCGACGGCTCGACGAACGCGTCGAAGCGCCGGGCCAGGCGCCCGAGGCGGCCGTCACCGCGATGTACAAGGCAATTTATGAGGGTCTTGAGCCCTATCTCGAACGGGAATCGTCGCAGTTCTACGCCGCACGTGGCGAGTCGGATGTCGGCTGGCCGCAAGGCGCCGACGCGATCGAGCATGTCGATGCGATCTTCGAAG
Source organism: uncultured Sphingorhabdus sp. (assembly GCA_964535925.1). Classification (GTDB taxonomy): domain Bacteria; phylum Pseudomonadota; class Alphaproteobacteria; order Sphingomonadales; family Sphingomonadaceae; genus Flavisphingopyxis. The sequence goes on along the minus strand of CAZHWG010000372.1, from coordinate 535 downwards.
GGATCGGCGCGCTGCGTGATCTCACCGCGGTCGATGCCGAGGTCGACGTGCGGCTGGCGAGCGCGCTCGCGCTGCTGCCCAAGGCCGAGCGGCGCGACATGCTGTTCGCCTATGTCGGCTTCCCGTTCTACGATATCGCGATGCTGCCGCTGCTGCAGGGCGAGGGCAACGACGAATTCGATCCGATCAAGATCGACCGGATCGCGCCCGACGATGCCACCGCAATCCGCGGAGGAGGAGCTGCCGAAAGCCTCAAGGGCATCCAGTTCAACAGCTTCGGTGCGTTCTTCAGCCGCGCCTATCGCGAGAACGACTATCTATGGGGCCGCCTGCACGGCGCCGACCGCCTGATCGACATCGTCGCGAGCACGCTGCCCGAGGGAAAGAGCCCGCCGCCCGGCGCGCTGACCGAGCTCAAGCGCAGGGCATTCCATGCCATTCTTGACGAAGAGGAGCCGCGCCTGACGCGGATTGGCGACCTTTTTGCCGAGCTGCGCGCAGAAATCGCCTGACATTTCGAGCAATTTACACTAAT
>CAZHWG010000371.1:0-2053 GCA_964535925.1 uncultured Sphingorhabdus sp. | reverse complement strand
AGGTGTCGATCATCGTGCCGTCGCCGACATAGGCGCCGATATTGACGAAGCTCGGCATCAGGACGACGTCGTGCCCGATGTGCGCGCCGCGCCTGACGATCGATCCCGGCACAGCGCGAAAGCCGGCGGCGGTGAATTGCGCTTCGTCCCAACCGGCGAACTTCGATGGCACCTTGTCCCACCACGTCGCACCGCCCGGGCCGCCGTCGATGATCGCCATCGGGTTGAACCGGAATGACAGCAGTACCGCCTTCTTGAGCCACTGGTTGACCTGCCAGTCGCCGTCTCCGGTAGGTTCGGCGACGCGCGCACGGCCGCTGTCGAGCAGTGCGAGCGCCTGTTCGACCGCGTCGCGGATCGTCGCGTCGGAGGTGTCGAGCGTGTCGCGCCCTTCCCAAGCCTGGTCGATAATCGCTGCGATGTCGCTCATGTTGCGGAACTTTCCTGTTTGGCTGTCGCGCCCGTTGCCAGCCGCTCGCCGACCCCCTGAAGCCAGGGCACGAGGTCGTCAACATGGATGTCGACGAAATCCGGGTCGTGATCGCGGCTTCCTGCCTCCGATCCGTTGTCGATCCACACCGTCGTCATGCCGAGCGCATGCGCCGGGGCGAGGTTGCGTGCCATGTCCTCGACCATCGTCGCGCGGGCGGGATCGATCGCATGGATGTCGCACAGCTGGCGATAGGCGGCGCTGGCGGGCTTGGGGACATGATTGCACGCGACGATGTCATGGATTGCTTCGAAGCGATCGGCGATTCCCAGCCGGTCGAGCACGCGTCGCGCGTGCGGGGCGTCGGCGTTGGTAAAGACGATTCGCCGTCCGGGCAGCGCATCGAGCGCGGCGGTCAGCGCGGCGTCGGGGACCAGATCGTCGAGGACGATGTCGTGGACGAAGGCGAGAAAGTCTTCGGCGGCGACGTCGTGATGGCGCATCAACCCTGCCAGCGTCGTCCCGTAGTCGTGGAAATACGTCTTCTGGATCGCGCGCGCCTCGTCGCGCGGACAGCCGGTCACACGCGCAACGAACTCTTCCATCCGCCGGTCGATCTGGTCGAACAGCCGGTGGCGGGGATGGTACAGCGTGTTGTCGAGATCGAAGATCCAGCAATCGATATGATCTAGCGAGTGCGTCATGCCGCTGCCTAGCCAAGCCGTGTTTGCGCGACAAGGCGCAGGCGACTATCCTGTCAAAAACCGAGTCTCGTTAAGACCTTGGACAGTTTTTGGGTTCTATCCTAATATTTCTAATAGGATAGCTGGCGTGAGATGGTCGCTCTTAGGGCGTGTTGCCAGCATGTTAGGTAAGCTGCCGTTATGATCCGCTACATCGAAATTGCTTCTGTCCGGGCGCGCCTTGTGTGCGCGGTGAGCGTCGTGGCCATGATGCCGCTGGCGGCATGCGGCGGCGGCGGCGCGTCTTCGACCCCGCCTCCACCGATCAGTACGCCGACTCCGGCACCGACGCCTGTGCCGGCCCCGACCCCGCCGCCGGCCCCGACCCCGACCCCGACTCCTCCGGCCAATTACGACACCGCCGAATATCGCCGATCGGTCGGCCCATCGTTCCATAACGCGATCTCGGCCTATAATGCCGGGGCGACGGGCAGGGGAATCCTGGTCGGCGTCGTCGATACCGGGATTGACCCGACGAGCCAGGAATTTACCGGTCGGATCAACCCCGCCTCGCGCGACTTCGGCGGCAGCGGCACCCACGTCGACGAGGATGGCCATGGCACCGCGGTCAGCTCGGTGATCCTCGGCGCGAAAAACGATTTCGAAACCCACGGCATCGCGTTCGACGCGACGCTGTTGACGCTCAGGGCCGACAAGGTGGGCAGCTGCGCGACCGAAGATCCGGCCGTGGAGGATTCGGGCTGCTCATTCGAATCGAGCGCGATCGCTGCCGCGGTCAACCACGCGGTCGATTCGGGCGCGCGCGTCATCAACCTGTCGCTTGGCGGCGGGGGCATCGGGACCTCGCTGCGCAATGCGATCACGCGCGCCGCCGCGGCGGGCACGACGACCGCGCTGCTTCTGCAGTGGTGGACGAACG
>CAZHWG010000370.1:0-2056 GCA_964535925.1 uncultured Sphingorhabdus sp. | reverse complement strand
CCGCATCCCTCGCCGCATTTGACGTCCTGGTATCGTTTCGGGCCATCGGTGCTGCGCCAGTTCGCCGCGAGCGATCGCTACAACCTGATCTTCGCGCCGCATGTCATGCTGTTCCAGCGCCGCTTCAACTTCGCGCTCGACCGGCTGTCGGCGGCGCGCGCGGTCCCGCCGGGGCCCGAATTTGCCGATCTGCCCAATATGCACCTCGATCTTGGCAGCGCACGCAGCGTCGACATGAGCTATGTCCGCGCTGCCGATATCTATCTCGGCGACGTCAGCAGCCAGGTTTACGAATTCCTCGCCCATCCGCGCCCGTGCCTGTTCCTCGACGCGCACGACACCGACTGGCGCGGCGATCCCAACTACCTCCACTGGCAGGCGGGCCCAGTCATTGCCGATGCGAGCGATATCATCGCCGCGACAGACGTGGCCGTAGCGAGTCATCCCGACTATCTCGCCCCCCAACGCAAACTGCTCGCGGCCACCTTTTCCAGTGGCGGTCGCCCCGCATCGGAACGCGCCGCCGACGCGATCGAGGCGCTGGCATGAGCGACCGCAGCGGCCTCAGGCGTGTCGGCGGCAATATCGCCGCGCTGGTCACCGGCAAGGCGGGGGCGGGCCTGCTCAGCATCGTGACGCTGGCGATCGTCGCGAGGCGGCTGGGCGTCGAGAATTACGGCGTGCTGACGCTGGTCCATGGCTACGTCACGCTGATCGGCAGCGTCGTCGCGTTTTCGGGCTGGCACGGGCTGGTGCGCTATGGCGGCGAGGCGCTGCATCGCGGCGATCATGGCCGCTTCCTCCGGCTGGTCGGCTTCCTGTCGCTGATCGAACTCGGCTTCGCGCTCGTCGCGATCGCGCTTGCGGTGCTGCTCGTGCCCTTGGTCGGGCCACGGCTCGGCTGGCCGCCCGACGCGATCCGCTTCGCGCCATTCTACTGCATCGCGGTGCTGGCGACGGTGCGCGCGACGCCGCAGGGCATTCTCCAGCTCGCCGACCGCTTCGACCTGATCGGCCTGCACCAGATCGTCATGCCCATCGTCCGGCTGGTCGGTGCGTTGATTGCCTGGGCAATGGGCGGTGGCCTGACCGCCTTCTTTCTCGTGTGGCTGGCGGGCGCGCTTGCCGAAGGGATATCGATGTGGCTGTTCGCGCTGGGTCGCCTGCCCGGACTCGTGCGCGATTATGACCGGCCGCTCGGCACGTCGCTGAGACCGCGCGGGATCCGCCGCGACAATCCCGGCATCCTGCCCTTTATCGCGACGACCAATGCCGACCTGACGCTACAGGAATTTGCGCCCAACGCGGTGCCGCTGGTGATCGGCTGGGTGCTCGGCCCCGCCGCCGTCGGCCTGTTCGCGCTGTCGCTGCGCGTCAGCAACGTCATCATGCAGCCCGCGCGGATGATGGGCCAGGCGAGCTATGCGGTGATCGCCGACCTTATCCGGCGCAGGCGCTTTGCCGAACTGTCGCATACTGTCTGGCGCAGCGTCGCCATTGCGACCGCGCTGGCGGGAGTCCTCGTCGCAGTCATCGCGCTGTTCGCGCCGACGATTTTGACACTGCTCGGCGGGGCGAGCTTTGCCGGCGGCGCGGCGCTGCTGATCATTGTCGCGGCGGGTCGCGCCCTGCAAGCAGGCGCACCGGTACTGATCGCGACCCTGACCGCGTTCGGGCGGCCGGGCCGATCGATCATGGTCAACCTGTCGGCCAGCCTCGTCTTCCTTGCGGTGCTGCCGCTGCTGCTCGGGCGGCTCGGGGTCGAGGGCGCGGGGCTGCAGGTCTTGCTGCAGGCCGTCGCGACGATCGCGGCGCTGACATGGCTGGTGCGGCGACTGCTCGCCGATCCGCCTGAAATGCCCGAGGATGCGCCCGAGGTGTCCTCATGACTGTGTCCGACCTTGCGGGGCAGCGCGTCTTCGTCTTCGCCAAGGGCTTCGCCCCCGACGAAGGCGGGATGCAGACGTACGCCGCCGGGGTAGCGCGTGGCTATGCGGCGCTCGGGGCGAAGGTCACCGTCTTTACCCAGACGTCGATCGGTCCGCGCGTGGCCGAG
>CAZHWG010000369.1:0-2068 GCA_964535925.1 uncultured Sphingorhabdus sp. | reverse complement strand
CCGCCGGGCTCGATACAGTCACTGCCCATTTCGCGAATGCCGGTGATGCCATTGGCCGCCATCATCTTGAGCGTCGAGACATGGACCGGCCGAAAGCTCGAATGGGCATGCATGTCGAACAATCCGGGCATCAGCCATTTGCCGCTGCCATCGACGCGCGTTGGGGCCGCGATGGCCCTGCTGCCCGTCGCCAGCACCGCAACGATCCGCCCGTCGCGCACGACGACGTCCTGCGCTGCCATCCTCGCGGCGTGTTCGGGATCAATCACGGTAACGTTCTCGATGACGATGTCGGCCGGCATAGCGGCGGCTGGCATCGCCGCAGGCGGTGCGTTGCCGGTCGTCGAACAGGCCGCCAGCGCCAGCGCCGACGATGCTATCAGGATGTTGCGCATGTTTCTCTCCGTGTCTGGTCCTCGTTCGCTATAAGCTGTATTAATACACTAACACAACCCCTGCCCCGCCCAGCTTCCCCGTTGCTTTTCCCTCCATCCTGTCTAGGAACGGCGGCGCGGCGCGTGAGCGCAAATCGAAGGGAGCAGGCCGATCAGCGAACCAGTCGACATGCTCCGCGACGGCGATCCGCCGCCCGCCGAAACCAGTCTCGACGAGGACGATCGCCTCAAGCCGTCGTTCGTCCGCGCCGTCCTCGAACATGTCGAGGGGGGCGAGGCCGAGGCGGCGCGCGCGCTCGTCCGCCCGCTCCATCCCGCCGACATCGCCGACCTGTTCGAGCTAGCCGACCGCGACGAGCGTGCGCCGCTCGCCGCCGCGCTGGGCGAACTGCTGACCGCCGACGCGCTGTCGGAAATGAACGATTACGTCCGCGAGGACATCGTCGACGTGCTCGCGCCCGAACAGGTCGCGGTGTTCGCCAGCGCGCTCGATACCGATGATGCCGTCGCGATCATCGAGGACATGGACCGCGCCGACCAGCGCGCCGTGCTCGACGCGCTCGACCCCGAGGACCGCGCCGCGATCGAGGAGGCGTTGTCCTACCCCGAGGAGACCGCCGGCCGCGTCATGCAGCGCGACCTCGTCGCGGTGCCCGAACATTTCACCGTCGGCCAGGTCATCGACATGCTGCGCGACGACGGCGACCTGACGACCGATTTCTACGAGATTTTCATCGTCGATCCGCTCCACCGGCCGATCGGCACCTGCCAGCTGTCGTGGGTGCTGCGCACCCCGCGCGACATCCCGATGACCGACGTCATGCAGCGCGACCAGACGCTGATCCCGGTCGACATGGACCAGGAAGAGGTCGCGCTGCGCTTCCAGAAATACGCGCTGATCTCGGCCGCGGTGGTCGATCCGGGCGGACGGCTGGTCGGCATGATCACTGTCGATGACATCCTCCACATCGTCCAGGAAGAGGCCGGCGAGGATGCGCTGCTGCTGTCGGGCGCGGGCGATGGCGACATCAACGAGCCGATCCGGGAATCGTACGTTGCGCGCATCCGCTGGCTGATCGCCAACCTGTTCACCGCGATGGTCGCCTCGAGCATCATCTACGCATTCGGCGGCGCGATCGAGAAGATGGTCGCGCTCGCGGTGCTGATGCCGATCGTCGCGGGCGTCGGCGGGAACGCGGGCACCCAGACGCTCGCGGTCACCGTCCGCGCGATCGCGACCAACCAGCTGACCAGTTCGAACACGCAGCGCGCGATCCTGCGCGAGCTGCGCATCGCGCTGCTCAACGGCGTGACGATCGCGGCGATCGCCGGCATCGGCGTGACCTTGTGGTTCGGCATGGTCCATCTCGGCCTTGTCATCGCCGCCGCGATGACCGCCAACATCGTCATCGCCGGGCTCGCCGGCGTCGCGATCCCCGTGACGCTCGACCGGCTCGACCAGGATCCCGCGGTGGCGAGCTCGGTGTTCGTCACGATGATCACCGATTCGATGGGCTTCCTCGCCTTCCTCGGCCTCGCCGTCGCGAGCGGACTGGTCAGCCTCTGACCGCTCGTAATCTCGCGATGGATCAGGGATTGGGTTGAATTGCACAAACCCCGCTGGCAAAGCCCGGCGCATGGATGACGCACCGCAGCAATCGCTCCCCAAGACC
>CAZHWG010000368.1:0-2077 GCA_964535925.1 uncultured Sphingorhabdus sp. | reverse complement strand
CCGACCCCGACCGGATCAGCGCGGTGATCGTTGTGCCGAAGCTGATCCGGTCGGGGTCGGTCTTGAGGTGGAGGAGGCGAACGCCCTTCTCTGCCTGTGCGCGCTTGAGCGCCGGGGCGAAGTCGGCGGTTTTCTCGACCGTCTCGGCCCAGCAGCCGAAGCTGCGCGCGAAGGCGGCGAAGTCGGGGTTGGCGAGGCTGGTCGCCGAGACGCGGCCGGGATATTCGCGTTCCTGGTGCATGCGGATCGTGCCGTAGATGCCGTTGTCGACGACGATGACGAGCATGTCGCAGTCATGCGCGACCGCGGTCGCGAGCTCCTGCGCGTTCATCAGGAAACAGCCGTCGCCGGCGAGCGCGACAACCTGGCGGTCCCGGTGGCGTAGCGATGCCGCGACCGCGGCAGGGAGCCCATAGCCCATTGAGCCCGCCGTCGGGGCGAGCTGCGTACCATAGCCGGCATAGTGCCAATAGCGGTGCCACCAGCCCGAATAATTGCCCGCGCCGTTGCAGATGATGCTGTCGGCGGGGAGCGTGTCGCGCATGGCTTTGACGACCATGCCGAGATCGAGTGGCGTGTCGGTCGGTGCGGGCGTCGACCAGGCGAGGAAATCGTCGTGCGCCTTTTTACCGCAGTCGAAATCGATGAGTTCGTCTGGCCACAAGGCGGCGGTCTCGGCAAATTCGCGCATGTCGGCGCAGATCGCGAGGTCGGTGCGATAGACGCGGCCGAGCTCGTTGGGATCGGGGTGGACGTGGACCAGCGTCTGGTCGGGATGGTCGGGGGTGATCACCGCATAGCCGTCGGTCGTCGCCTCGCCGAGCCGCGCGCCGATGACGAGGACGAGATCGGCGGTCTTGACGCGTTCGACCAGCTTGGGGTTGGGCCCGTAGCCGAGGTTGCCGGCATAGACCGCGCAATCGTTGGCCATTGCGTCCTGCCGCCGGAAGGCCGCCGCGACGGGAATCCCGATGCGGGTCGCGAACTCGCGGAAATAATAGGCGCTGCCCGCGTCCCAGCCGGCGCCGCCAATGATCGCGACCGGATCGGCGGCGTCCTCGAGCAGCTTCATCAGCGTGTCCATAGCCTCAGGCGGGGGCGATTGTTCGGGCGGCGCGACGCGCGGCCGGTCGATCGCCTCGGCGGTCTCGACGAGCATGTCCTCGGGCAGCGCGAGGACGACCGGGCCGGGCCGTCCCGACATCGCGACCGAATAGGCGCGCGCGACATATTCGGGAATCCGCGCGGCGTCGTCGATCCGCGCCACCCATTTGGCGAGCGGCGTGAACATCGCGGCGAAATCGACCTCCTGGAAGCCCTCGCGGTCGCGCATCGCGCGATCGACGTCGCCAATGAACAGGATCATCGGCTGCGAATCCTGCATCGCCACATGGACGCCGATGCTGGCGTTGGTCGCGCCGGGGCCGCGCGTGACGAAGGCGACCCCCGGTCGTCCGGTCAGTGCGCCGTCGGCGCAGGCCGAATAGGCGACGCCGCCCTCCTGCCGACAGACGACGGATTCGATTTGCGGCGTGTCGTGGAGCGCGTCGAGCACCGCGAGGAAACTCTCGCCCGGCACGGTGAAGATCCGGTCGCAGCCCTGCGCGACGAGCTGATCGACGAGGATGCGGCCGCCGGTGCGAGATGTGGTCATTCTGTTATTCCTTGGTCATTGCGAGCGCCGCGATGCAATCTCTCTTGGTCTTGCGATAGATTGCCGCGCGACCGCGCCGCTCGCAATGCCGAAAAGTATTACGCCTGGTGCACCGTCTTCGAGACCATGAACGCCTTCAACCCCTCGGCGCCGTCCTCGAGGCCGTGGCCCGAGTCCTTGATGCCGCCGAACGGCGCGTCGATCGCCGAGACGCTGCCGTGGTTGACCGCGACCATGCCCGCCTCGATCAAATCGGCGACGCGGTTTGCCTGGCGGCCGTTCTCGGTGAAGACGTAGCTCGCCAAACCGAAGGGCAGGCGGTTGGCCTGTTCGATCGCCTCGTCGGGCGTGTCGAACGGGCGGAACAGCGCGACCGGGCCGAACGGCTCGTCGTTCATGATGTCGGCCTCGAGCGGGACCTCG
>CAZHWG010000367.1:0-2084 GCA_964535925.1 uncultured Sphingorhabdus sp. | reverse complement strand
GCCTTTATCAGCCACAACATGCAACCGACGCAGGACGGATCGGGATATGGCTTTGCCGGCCCGGCACGCTGGACAGGCCCCGCGCTCGCCGCCTCAAAGGGCGCAATCGCAACTGTGATCAAGTCGGTCGGGACCGACTTTCATCGCAATCCGCATACCGGCAACACCGGCTGGGCCGACGGCCAGACCGCGACCGCAGCGGGCGCACTGAGCCGGCCCGACGCCGAAAATCTCGAACGGATGCTGGCGCGCGGCAAGCCGGTGACGATGAAGCTCGTGATGACCCCGCGCTGGCTCGGCGAAACGCAGTCGGGCAATGTCATCGCCGAAGTGCCCGGCACCGATCCAAAAGCAGGTTTGATCGTCATCGCCTGCCATCTCGACAGCTGGGACCTCGGCACCGGCGCGATCGACGATGCCAGCGGCTGCGGAATCATCACCGCGGCTGCCAAGCGGATCATGGCGGCGGGCGGCACGCGCCATCCGATCCGCCTGCTCTGGGCCGGGGCCGAGGAAGTCGGCGTGTTCGGCGGCGCCGCCTATGGCAAGGCGCATGGCAGCGAAACCCATGTCCTCGCGATGGAAAGCGACTTCGGCGCAGATCGGGTGTGGCAGGTCAAATTCAACCTGGCAGACGAGGCGCTCAAAACCCGGGTCGCAAACGCGCTCGCGCCGCTCGGCATCGCGCGCGGAAGGGGCGATGCGAATGGCGGCGCAGACGTCGGCGCAATCATCGAGGCGCAGAACACTGCGGTCGTCGACCTACGCCAGGACGGAACACACTATTTCGACCTCCACCACACACCCGACGACACGCTCGACAAGATCGATCCCGCCGACCTGCGTCAGAATGTCGCGGCATGGGTCGCCGCGCTGATGGTTCTCGGCAACGCCGCCGAGTTGGCGCCAGCAGCGCCACAGGGAGAATGATACGGGGATTTATCGCGGCGCTGGCGCTTGCCGGCTGCGGCGGCGGCGGCGTTGCCGACGAAGCCGAGATCGACGCGACCGCCAGCCAGATTTCGACCGATACCGAGGCCCTAGTCAAGGCGCGCGTTGCCGAGGCCGGCGCGCGTGGCAACGAGGCGAGCGCCGCTGCGGCTGAGTGAGTGCTTGCCTCCCGCCGCGCCGCGCTCTAGGGGCGCAGGCGTCGGGGAGTGGCGCAGGCTGGTAGCGCACCTGGTTTGGGACCAGGGGGTCGCAGGTTCGAATCCTGTCTCCCCGACCATCAACATAAATTCATCCGGGGGGAGAATTTAGGTTGATCCCAAGACGCGAATGCATCGCGGGCCAGCAACGCCGCTATCCGCGCGGATTAAGCGCGACGCGTCTGCAAAGCACATGCCCAACAACCTCCCTCCACAGCCACCATTGCGCGCCCATTCCCGGCAACGCCAATTGGGGCTTGGCAAACGTCCCCTTTTTGCCGAACACTGCCCGCTGGATTTGCGCGAGCCAGGCCACGCAAGAAACAGGGGATCTGACACATGATCGATTTGTACAAAATTTTCATTGCACGCGCGGGCTCTTGCTCGCTCGCGGCGGTGCTGCTCGCCTCGGCATCCCCGGTGTTCGCCCAGAGCGCGCCGATCGTGCAGCCCGGCGATCTCGGCGAGGCACCGCGCGTCGTGACCAAGGAACAGGCGCTCAAGCTGGCTGGTCAGCAGTATACCGCTGCCGATGTCGACTTCATGCAGCAGATGATTGTCCATCACCGCCAGGCAGTCGTGATGGCCGCGCTGGTCGGTGACCGAACCAACCGGGCCGAGATCGTCGCGGTCGCGGGACGGATCGATGCCGGCCAGGCCGACGAGATGGCTTTCATGGAGAAATGGCTGGCAGATCGCGGTGAACCGTCGGCGATGGCGGGCATGGGCCACGCCGACCATTTGGGCATGAAGGGCATGGCAAGCGCAGAGGATCTCGCGCGCCTCGCCGCTGCCCGAGGCGTGGCCTTCGACCGACAGTTCCTGAAACTGATGATCGCTCACCACCAGGGCGCGGTCGACATGGTCGATACGCTGCTTGACGCAGCGGGGACCGCCTACGATCCGGTCACCCTCGAATTTACCGACGACGTCAAG